>DASYKL010000425.1:0-3023 GCA_035995405.1 Chloroflexota bacterium | reverse complement strand
CGTTGCTTCGTACAGCGCCACCAACCCGTCAGCCACGTTCGCCTGGTCCTCCAGGTAGCCGTTCAGCCGCGCCGCATGGCCTGGTTTCCACGTGCGGTGCATCGCGCCGTCTGGCGCCCGCATTTGACCCAACAGGAATTCGGCGTTCCGCGCCGCGGCGGCCAGGTAGTCCTGGCGGTTCAAGATGCGGCCGGCCTCGGCCAGCGCCCGCAACATCATCCCGTTCCACGCCGCCAGCACTTTTTCATCACGCGCGGGTCGCACCCGTGTCGCTCGGGCGTCGAAGAGCACCTGCCGCCCCCGTTCGAGTGCCGCCAGCAGCTCCGCTTCGGTGACGCCGAGCCGCCCCGCCACCTCCAGTGGTGTGTGCTCCATGTGCAGAATATTGGCGCGACCCTCGAAATTGCCGCGCGGCGTAACGTCGTAAAATGCGCCGAACAGCCGCGCGTCTTCTACCCCCAACAGCGCCTCGAGCTCGGCGACAGTCCAGACGTAGAACTTCCCTTCTTCCCCCTCTGAGTCGGCGTCCTCCGTCGAATAGAAGCCACCCGAGGGGTCGGTCATGTCGCGCAGGACGTAGTCGATAACCTCCTCGGCCACTTGATGAAAGTAGGCGTTGTCAGTGGCCTGGTAACCCATCAAGTACGCCCGGGTGAGCTGCGCGTTGTCGTAGAGCATCTTCTCGAAGTGCGGGACCAGCCACTCAGCGTCGGTCGAGTACCGCGCAAAGCCGCCGCCCAGGTGATCGTAGATGCCGCCGCGAGCCATCTTTTGCAGGGCCAGCGTCGCCACATCACGGGCAGCTTCGTCGCCGCTCCGCTTCCAATAGCGCAGGAGGAACTCGATCGCCATCGGCTGCGGAAACTTCGGCGCCGAGCCAAAACCGCCATGCACCGGGTCGTGCTGTGTAGCCAGGCCTTGCGCCGCCGCATCCAGAATGCTCGGCTCGAGCTCGCCAGGAGTAAGCTGTGGGCGGACCGTTTGCTCGAGATGCTGTCGTAGCTGGGTGCCGCTTTGCATGAGCTCCCCGCGACGGTTCTGCCACGCATCGGCGATCGCCGTCAGCACCCGCGCAAACGATGGATGGCCTTGTCGGTCGACCGGCGGGTAATACGTCCCGCCAAAAAACGGCGTGCCGTCGGGCATCAGAAACACCGTCATCGGCCAACCGCCCGCGCCGGTCATAGCCTGGACCGCCTGCATGTAGATCCCGTCGATGTCCGGCCGCTCTTCGCGATCGACTTTGATGTTGACGAATGACGCGTTCATCAATCCGGCGGTAGCCGGATCTTCGAATGACTCGCGCTCCATGACGTGGCACCAATGGCAAGCCGAATAGCCCACCGACAGCAAAATCGGCTTGTCCTCGGCACTCGCTCGCTCCAGCGCGGCCGGTCCCCAGGGATACCAGTCGACGGGGTTATGGGCGTGCTGCAGCAGGTACGGGCTCGTCTCGCCCGCGAGGCGGTTCGTCACACGAACAATCTACTCCTTCGCCGAATCGCTACCGCGCTTGACGCCGCATACTGAATGCTGGTGAGCACTAACGTCGACGATCTGCCCTGGGACGCCACGCCGTTCATTCCGCCGACCCATGACCTGGAGGCCTTGCGCGAGGCAGCCAGGGGCTGCCGGGCGTGTGACCTGGCCCTCCTCGGCACGCAGGTCGTCTTCGGCGAAGGGCCGCGCAAAGCGGACGTCATGTTCATCGGCGAGCAGCCCGGCGATCAGGAAGACAAAGCTGGCCACCCGTTCGTCGGACCCGCCGGACGCGTTCTAGACGAAGCGCTAGGCGACGTTGGCATCGACCGCTCGCGCGTCTACGTGACGAACGCGGTCAAACACTTCAAATTCGAATACCGTGGCAAACGGCGGCTCCATAGTAAGCCGAACGGTCGCGAGATCCGCGCCTGCAAGCCGTGGCTGTCAGCCGAGCTCGACGTCGTCCAGCCAGAAGTCATCGTGTGCCTCGGTGCGACGGCGGCTCAGGCGCTGCTGGGACGGAAGTTCCGTGTGACGCAAGAGCGTGGCAAGCCACTGCGCGAAACGGGTCTCGCGCCCGTCGTGGTTGCCACGGTCCATCCGAGCTCGATCCTTCGCGCGCCCGACGCCGAGTCGCGCGAAGCGGAGCGGAAAGCGTTTCTCGAAGACCTGCGGGTGGTCAAGCGTCTGCTCTAGACGCCTGACCACTCCACAGCAGCCAGACCTTACTGAACGATGAGCTGGCCGATCATCCATGGATGCGGGGAGCAGCTATAGACGAATGTCCCCGCGCTGTTGAACGTGACCGAGGCACTGCCGCCGCCGACCACGTCACCAGTATCAAAGCTGCCCTTCGTATCCGTCGCCGTATGAATCACACCGCCGACGTTGTTCCACGTCACGGTCTGGCCCACGGGCACCTGGATGCGGTTCGGGAAGAAGCGGTAGTCCTCCATCTGGAGGGTGCCGTCAAAGATCTTGTCGTCGAAGAAGTTACCCGGCGCTGCCCAGGCATCGCCGATCTTGACAATACGACCCGTGATTTCGACCTTCTTCGCCGGAGGTGGCGGCGCCGGTAGCTCGTCGATGGTGCCGTCCAGGGCGAAGGCCCACACGGCATCGCCGTCCAGCGTGGTGACACCACCGCGGTTGCCGCCCGAGGCGACGACCACGTACTGCTTGCCGTCGACGGCATAGGTCATGGGCGGCGCGCTGATGCCCCAACCTGTCTGGAAGGACCACAGGTCCTCACCAGTCGTGGCGTTGTGGGCGACCAGGTTGCCGTCGATCTTGCCGCGGAACACAAGGTTGCCGGCGGTCGATACGGCGCCGTAGCCCTGGCCCATGTTCTCGAGCTTCTGCCAGGCGATCTTGTTGGTACGGCTGTCGAGTGCGGTAAAGGTGCTCTGCTGCGTCGAGCCGAGCGCCTGGACGCCAGCGCCACCGGTGTAGCGGCGACCCGTCTCGTAGGTCTGCTGACGGCGCGACAGGGTGTTGTTGGTCTGACCTGCATTGACGTAGGTGAAGCCAGTCTGCTGGCT
>DASYKL010000424.1:0-2003 GCA_035995405.1 Chloroflexota bacterium | reverse complement strand
GTTTGTAAATCTTGGGCGTGAACTTCGGCCCCGCCGAATAGATGGAGCCGACCGGATCGGCGCCGATGAGCTGGATGTTGGGCTTCTGGCGCTTGAGGAAACGCCCAACGCCAGAGATGGTCCCGCCGGTGCCCATGCCAGCAACGAAGTGGGTGATCTGGCCGTCGGACTGCCGCCAGATCTCAGGTCCCGTGGTCGCTTCGTGGGCTGCCGGGTTCGCCGGATTGAAGTACTGGTTGGGCTGATAGGCGCCGGGGATCTCGCGCGCCAGGCGGTCGGCGACGCTGTAATAGCTCTGTGGGCTTTCGCGAGGCACCGCGGTCGGGCAGACGACGACCTCGGCGCCATAAGCGCGCAGCAAAGCGATTTTTTCGCTCGACATCTTGTCGGGCATGACGCAGACGAGACGATAGCCTTTCAAGGCGGCGGCCATGGCCAATCCAGTGCCAGTGTTGCCCGAGGTCGGTTCGACGATCGTGCCGCCTGGCCGCAAGTGCCCGGCGCGCTCGGCCGCTTCGATCATGGCCAGGCCGATGCGGTCCTTGACCGAGCCGCCCGGATTGACCAGCTCGACCTTGGCAACCACTGGCGTGCGCGTGTCGGCCGTCAGCCGCGACAGGCGCACCATCGGCGTATTGCCAACCGCATCGAGAATGGTGTCCAGAATTTCGGCCGGCATCGCACGCAATCTCTGTCCGGGAGCATACGGTTTCCCTGTGGCCAGAGTGGTGCAAGCCGCGGATGTCCGGCAGCGGCTGCTCGCCTGGTACGCCGCAACGGCGCGTGACCTGCCCTGGCGGCATACCCGCGACCCGTACGCCATCCTGGTTGCCGAAGTTATGCTGCAGCAAACCCAGGTGGACCGCGTCATTCCCAAATGGCAAGTCTGGCTGAACCGCTTCCCGACACTGCAGGCGCTGGCCAGCGCCTCGCGCGCTGACGCGATTCGGGCCTGGCAGGGCCTCGGCTACAACATGCGCGCGGTGCGGCTGCACGCCATCGCAGGTCAGGCGATGGCCGAGTATCAGGGGGAGTTGCCGCGCGAGGTCGGCGGCTTGCTCACGTTGAAAGGGGTCGGCCGCTATACGGCTGGCGCGGTGGCGTGTTTTGCCTACGAGCAGCCCGTGGCGATGGTCGATACCAACATACGGCGTGTGCTGAGCCGCGTGTTCGGCGTCGCACCGGGCGGTGTCGAGCAGCTGGCCGACGACGTCCTGCCGGCCGACGCGGCATACCCCTGGAATCAGGCGTTGATGGATCTCGGTGCCACACTCTGCCGCGCCCGCGAGCCGTTGTGCCTGGCCTGTCCGCTGGTCGATCTGTGCGACGGACCTGGCCTGCTGCCACCGCGCGCGCCGTCCGCCTCAGGCGAGGCGTTTCGTGGGTCGCGCCGCTACTACCGCGGGCGGCTGGTCGATGCCGTTCGGGGTCTCCCTGACGGCGGGTCGATTGGATTCGCTGAGCTGGTCGCCCAGGTGGCGGCGCTGCCTGACTACGGTCGTGTTCAGGCGCTGGCGCAGCAGCTCGTGCGTGATGGGCTGCTGAGCGTCGATGACGACGGCCGCGCGCGACTGCCCATTTGACTCAAGGCTACACACGCAGTGCGTAGCAATCAGCGCAGCAGGCGGCCAACCAGCGCGCCCAGGGTCAATCCGGCGAGAACGTCGCTGGGGTAATGCAAGCCCGCCGCGACGCGCGCCGCGCCGAGCAGACCCGCGACCAACGTCATCAACACGCCCAAGCCAGGCTGTCCACCTCGGGCAATACTGCCCATGGCCAGCCCCGAGGCTACGTGGCGTGACGGAAATGACCGTTCGGTGCTGTGTGCGACCAGGGCTTCGACGTCAGCGAGGGACACAAACGGCCGCTGACGCGGCGCGACCCTGCCGAGCAGGTCGCTGAGGCCGTAGATCAGCCCCACCGCCGCCAGCATCCGCGCCACGGGACCGAGTCGGCCGCCGCGAACCAGCACGAGCAGCATCAAGCCGACCTCGACCGCGGAC
>DASYKL010000423.1:0-2685 GCA_035995405.1 Chloroflexota bacterium | reverse complement strand
TCGCCCAGCTTCATGGCGATCGGCAGCATGGCCAGTACGAGGGCTGATGTCGTCATCAGGATCGGCCGCAGGCGAGTCGGCCCCGCTTGCAGCAGCGCCTCATTGCGACCGAGACCCCGTTTCCGCAGGGTGTTGGTGAAGTCGACGAGCAAGATCGCGTTTTTACCCACGAGGCCAGTGAGCAGAATCATGCCGATCATGCTCAACATGTTCAGCGTGTTGCCAGTCGCGGCCAGCAAGCCAAACGCGCCGACCACGGCCAACGGCAGGCTGAACATGATCATCAGCGGAAAGATCAGGCTCTCGAACAGCGCGACCATCAGCATGTACATCAGCAGCACACTGAGACCGAGTGCCGACAGGATCTGGCCAAACGATTCGTTCTGACTCTGCGCCTGGCCGCCCTGGGTCACTTTGTAGCCACTCGGTACGACGATCTTGTCCAGGCCGGCCTGCACGTCTTTGGCGACGTCGCCGGCGGTTCGACCGCTCAGGTCGGCCGTCACGTTGACCGACCGCTGACGATCGCGGCGGCTGATTTGCGTGGGGCCGCTGACGGTCGTCACGTTGGCGATCTGGCCGAGCCGAATCGTCGAGCCGTGGGGCGTGACGATCGGGATTTCACCGACTTGCTCTACGCGAGACCGCTCGTCGGCATTGAGAATGACGTTGACATCCCAGCCGGTTGTGCCCGCTGGGCGGAAGGTCGAAACAGTGCTGCCGGCGAGGCCGGTGCGCAGCACGCTGGCGACCTGGCCTGGCGTCAAACCGAGATCGGCGGCTTGCTGGCGATCGACGCTGATGACCAGCTCGGGGTCCCCTGTGACGCCACCTTCGTTGACGTCGGTCGTGCCAGCTGTTTTGCGGACGACGTCGGCGGCTTGCGCCGCGAGCGAGGCCAGCACTTTCTGATCCTCACCCTCGATGCGGACCGTAACGCCCGTGCCACTGCCACCGCCACCGAACTGGCTGATGCCGGCGGCCGTCACTTTGGCGCCCGGAATATCGGCGGCGAATGCGCGAGCGGCCACCGACAACTGATCGGGTGTGCGGGTGCGGTCCTTCTTGTCTATCAGATCGACCTGCAGCGTTGCGAAGCGCGATTGCGCTGGGCCGAAACCGCCGCCTTGACCCACCTGGGTGAAGACCTGCTTGGTCTCCGGCCAGGCCGTGACGCGCTGCTCGATTTTCAGCGTCGCGGCGTTGGTCACGTCGAGCGTGGTGCCAGCGGGCATCTCCAGGTTGACTTGCAGGCTGCCGTTGTCGGCGTTGGGAAAGAATTCCGTCGACAGCAAGCCGGTGGTCACCAACATGATGCCGCCGACGAATGAGGCGATGCTCAGTGCTACGATCAGCCAACGCGTCCAGCGGCCAATCGCGAAGTGCAGCAATGTGCCGTAGCCCCGTGCCAGCCGCTCGTAGCCGCGGTCCCAGACTCGACCGAACAGGACCAGCGGATTACGCGTCGGTCTATCAACGTGCGCTTCGCCGCTGTCGCCCTGGCGATACCAGCGACTGGCCAGCAGCGGCGTCAGGGTGAACGAAACGAACAAGGAAAAAAGCGTCGCCGACACGATCACCAGACCAAACTGGCGGAAATACTGGCCCGTGATACCCGACATGAACGCGATCGGGACGAAGACGACGACGTCGACCAGGGTGATAGCTATAGCCGCAAAGCCGATCTCGGCGCGCCCATTGAGTGCCGCTTCGCGCGGTCCTTCGCCCATCTGCAGGTGTCGAAAGATGTTTTCGAGCACCACGATTGAGTCGTCGACCAGGATGCCAACGGTCAGCGTCAGGCCCATCAGGCTCATCATGTTGAGGCTCAGCCCGAGGAAGTACATGACGCCCAGCGTGGCGACCAGGCTGGTCGGAATTGCCAGCAGCACGATCAACGTACTCCTGAACGTGTGCAGGAACAGCAGTAACACCAGACCTGTCAACAAGACGGCTTGTGACAGCTCGCGCGTCACGTCGTCGAGGCTGTGGCGGGTAAAAATCGAGGCGTCGTATGCGATATCGATGTTGACGCCGGCGGGTAGCTCCGGCTTGATCTGAGCCAGCGTCGCCTTGACATTGTCAGCGGTGGCGACCGTGTTGGCGCTCGACTGCTTGATGATCATGACACCCATCGCCGCTTTGCCATTGGTGCGCTGGATATTGCTGACCGTCTTGTAGGTGTCGACGACGGTGGCGACGTCTTGCAGATAAACCGGCCCGCTCGATGTGCTCGAAACCATGACGTGCTTCAGCTCGTCCGGCGTCTGGGCCTGGTTGTCCAGGCGAACGGTCCAGTTCTTCCCCTGCTGGCTGATGTTGCCCGCGGGCACGTTCACGTTGTCTCCCGCGAGGGCCTGGTTGACCTGCAAGATGCTCAGTCCACGAGCCTGCAGCTTCTGCGGGTCAACCTGAACTTGGATTTCGCGTAACAGTCCGCCAACCAGCGACACCTGGGCGACGCCACTGGTGCCTTCGAGACGTTTTTGCAGCTTGTCTTCGCCGAGCCGCTGCAGGGCGCCCAGATCGCGATTGCCGCTCACGGTCAGCAGCAGGATGGGCTGGGCGTTGGGGTCAAACTTGCCGATGGTTGGATCCTTGACGTCGCTGGGCAGGCTGCCGCGAATCGCACTGACCCGTCGCTCGACGTCGATCGAGCTGTCCCTGGGCGCTTTGTCGGTGAAG
>DASYKL010000422.1:0-4885 GCA_035995405.1 Chloroflexota bacterium | reverse complement strand
CCGACGAGATGGCTCGCGTCAGCCGCGCGGTAGTGGAGCAAGGTGTCACCGCGGGCGCTGCGCTGGTGACCGATGGGCTCATCGACGCGTTCGCCGCCGCGGGTGAGCCCGAGCACGTGGCGGCGGGGCTGCGCGAGTATGTCGACGCCGGCTTGCGTGGCGTGTTGGCCTGGCACGTGATCGGCCCCGATCGGTCGCGGGCGCTCAAGCTTCTCGTAGACGAGGTCTGGCCACATGTCGGCTGACGCTCGCGATCGTCCGAAGCTCGACAGACAGACGGCAGTGTGACCAACTGGGGCGTCTGGCTTCACGCCGTGCGGCCCGTGGCTGAGCTGGCTGGTTTGGCCGCGGCGGCTGAGGCGCTTGGGGCGAGAGCCGTGCTGGTCGCTGACGAAGGGACCGACCGCGATCTCTACGTTACGCTGGCTGCCCTGGCCCAGCGGACCACGCGGGTGTTGCTGGTCGGGGCGGTGACCAATCCGCACAGCCGCCATCCCGTGGCCACCGCCGCGGCGTGGGCGTCCGTCGCCGAGCTTGCACCCGGCCGGGTTGTGGCTGGCTTCGGGGCTGGCGGGTCGCGTGTCTTTGGGCCCTTTGGGTTGCAGCCTGCGAAGCCGTACAAAGCGTTGGTGGAGTGCATCGACGTGGTCGACGCGCTGCTGGCTGGCCAAACCGTCGATCACAATGGCGAGTTCCTCGTCCGCGCGGCGACGCTGCCGTGGTCGCCCGGGCGGCTGCCCGTGGCCCTCGCCGGCCGTGGCCCACGCGTCGAACGCCTGGCGGCCGAACGCGCCGATTGGATCCTGCTGGCTGGGCGAGCCATCGGGCGCGTCGGCCCGCTGGTTGCCGATCTGCGGGCCATCGGTGAGGCGCAGCGCGGTCTGGCGGCAGCCATTGCCTGGAACCCAAGTCTCGGCTGGACCGAGCCGCTGATCGACGAGATTCGGTCCCACCTGGCGTACATGGTGGTGGATATGCCAGCGACCGAGCGAACCGCACTTGGCATTGATGACAACCACACGGCGCAGATACGTGAGGTGGTCAATTCGCGCGGCGCGACCTTTGCTGGGCCGCTGATCCCGGACGCCGTACTCGAGCGCTACGCGGTCACAGGTTCGCGGCCACGCGTGGTGGCCAGGTTGGCGGAGTTGTGCAGGCAGGTCCAACCGGAGCTGGTGCTGTTCGAAGCTGGCGATTACAGTGTGCCGTTCCTGGCAGCAGCGGCCGCGCTGGCCGTCGACGCGGGCATCACGCCCTTTCACAGTGAGGCCGAGCATGGTCTGGATCCGCACGATTGAGCCCGAAGATGCCAACGGCCGGCTGGCCGAAGCGTACGGCTGGCAAGCGCACAAGCTCGGCCGACCGACCGAGTTCACCCAGCTCGGCAGCCTGGATGCCGAGGTCGTACACGCCCGATTGGTGCTGTACCGGGCGAGTGAGAACGTGCCGTCCCGTCTCACCCGCCAACAGAAGCTGCTGATTTCATATTTGACGTCGATCTTGAACGCGACGCCGCACTGCGCCTCGCTGGCACGGACGATCCTGTGCGAGTCCGACGCCGATGGCGACGCTCTGGTAGCGATCCTCGACAAACGGGACTATGGCGCGCTGCCGGCAGCCGATGCCGCTCTGGCGCGCCATGTCGAAAGGCTCACGCTGCGGCCCGGAGAGATGACGCGCGCCGATGTCGAAGCGCTGCGCGAGGTTGGCTTCGATGATCTGGACATCCTGGACGCCAATAATCAGTGCGCCCATCTGAACTACACCAACCGTGTCGCCAACGGTCTCGGCCTGCTCACCGAAGCGGCGCTGCCGGAGCGCACGCCGGATCGCGTCCCAGCCTAAGGCACCAGCCGCTCGATGGTCCAACCACCTACCGATTGGCGCGTATAGCGCAGGCGGTCCTGCAGCCAGTTCGGCCGGCCTTGCCAGAACTCGATCGTTTGCGGCGCGACGCGATAGCCACCCCAGTGCGGCGGCAGCGTCGTGTCCCCTGAAGCCAGTGAGGCGTTGAACACCTGCAGGAGTGCGGCGCGATCGGGGATCACGTCGCTCTGGCGGCAAGCACGAATCATCGTCTGGATGCCGCTTGGCGCCCGGTCGAAGTAGGTTGCGACCTCATCACGCGACAACAATGACACCGCGCCAGTAACGCGCACCTGGCGCAACAGGCTGGGCCAGAAAAAGGCCAGCGCGGCGTGCGGTAGGGCGGCAAGCTCGCCAGCTTTCGGCCCGTCGAGATTGGTCTGAAACGTAAAGCCGCGTTCGTCGACGTCCTCGAGCTGCATCATGCGCACCCGCGGCAGCCCGTCGGTGCCAACGGTGGCCAGGGCCATCGCACCCGGCATGCGCTCGCCCAGAGCGATGGCTTCCGCAAACCAGCGATTGAACTGGCGCGAAGGCTCGGGGTCGAGATCAATTTCGCTGAGCGAGCGTTCATCGGGGGCAGAGAACATCGGTCGGCAGGGTACCGTGCGAAGCGATGGCAGATGTGGATCGTCAGCGTTGGAACGAACGCTATCGGAACAGCCTGATGCAAGAGGACTTCGCGCCCGCGGACTGGCTGGTGTCCATGGCCGAGCGGCTCGAGCCGGCGACGTCGGGCGCACGGGCGCTGGACCTGGCCGCTGGCAGCGGCAGACAGGCCCTGTTCCTGGCCGGCCTGGGCTACACGGTGGACGCCTGGGACATCTCGGATGTGGCGCTGGCCGCACTGCGCGCCGAAGTCACTCGGCGGGCGATTGGCGGTACGCCGTTGCCCGTCCAGACGCGTCTCGTGGATCTGGAACGGACGCCAATTCAGCCCGCGGCGTACGACCTGATCCTCGACAAGCACTATCTCGATCGGCAGCTTTTCGGGCCGCTGGCGTTGGCGCTACGACCCGCCGGGCTCCTTGTCGTGCATACGTTTCTGTTCGTCGCGGGCGGCCCGAATACGGCACGGCTGAGCAACCCGGCGCACGCGTTGCAGCCAGGTGAGCTACAGGCGGCCTTTGGCGCCGCGCTCGAAGTGCTGGAGCTCAGCGAGGACACGGAGCGCGAGGAAGTGCATCTGCTGGCGCGGCAGCAGCAAAACTAAGCTATTGGCTGAAGTGCATGATGCGGCCGCCCAGCGGGGTCGGGTTTAATGGCCGCGTTGTCTGTCAAGTTCGGTGCATTTTTCTTTTGTGGCGTCGATATGCCAGACGCCGGCGCGAGCGGCACTCCGCCGCAGGACCGTCGCTACGGCCAGGCCGATTTCGTGAAGGTCTACGGTGACCTCGAGGCCTATGCTCAAACCGCTGACCGACTCGAGTTTGACAGTCTGTGGCTGGCCGAGCACCACTTCCAGTACGAGGGCTACGAGGTCGTCCCTAACGCCGTCCTGATGGCCGCGTTTCTCGCCGCGCGCACCACGCGTCTCAGATTCGGCGCCATGTTCAATGTCTTGCCGCAATGGCACCCGCTGCGGTTTGCCGAAGACTTCGCGCTCGCCGACGTGATGACGGGCGGGCGCATGATCTGCGGCATCGGACGCGGCACGGTACCGCGCGAAGCCGAGCCGCTGGGGATCTCGGTCGGCTGGAACAACGACGCCGACGATGTCCACAACCGCGAAGTCTTCGAAGAGCAGGTCAAGATCCTCAAATTAGCCTGGCACAACGAGACGTTTCATTTCGACGGCAAGCATTATCAGCTGCCGCCGCAGAAGATCGACGACCGCGGCCGCGGGGTGCAGACGCTCACGCTGATCCCGAAGCCGTTGAACACGCCGGTGGAAATCTGGCAGCCCGTGACCAGCCCACCGACGGCAGACTACGTGGCTCGCGAACGACACAAAGCGGTCTTCTGGTATCAGAACCGCGGGCTGCTCAAGCGCAGCTGGGAGCAGTACGCCAAACTTGTCGAGCGTTACCACGGCGTGCGGCTGCGCAAGGGCGAAGATCGTCAGGCGGTCTTGAACATCGCCATTGCTGACACCCGCGAAGCGGCGATGCGGCTCGCTCGGCCAGGCCACGATGAGTTCTGGCGTTTCCTCGGGCCGTATGGCTGGAGCAAAGCCTACGTCGATGAGCAGGGCAAGTCGTGGGTCTATGGCCGCATCCCGACGCTAGAAGAGTCGATCGCGCAGGGCGCCTGGCTGGTCGGCACGGCAGATGAGGTTGGCGAGGAGATCGCCGGCCTGCAGGCTGATCTGGGACTGGAGTACATGACGTTGTTTCCTCACTTTCCGGGCATGGTTCGCGAGCAGGCTATCGAGCAGCTTGAACGATTTTCACGCGACATCAAGCCTGGCTTGTTGCGTGCCGCTGTCCCCGCGAGCATCGGCGCATGACCGCCGCATTGCACCATCCGTTTCCGGCCAATCGCTACCTGCCCTACCTGACCAGCCCCGAAATCGCGGCGCTGCCGAAAGAGCATGCGGCAGTCGTGCTGTCGGTCGCGTCCATCGAACAGCACGGGCCGCACCTGCCGGTGGTGACGGATTCGCTGGTCGGCCAGACGCTGCTCGGTCTGGCGCTCGAGCGCCTGAAGGCCGAAGCCCAGGTGTGGGTGGTTCCGCCACTCTCGTACGGCAAAAGTAACGAGCACCGGCCATTCGCCGGGACGATCACCCTGTCCGCTCAGACGTTGGCGGCCGTCGTCAGAGACATCGCGCTGAGTGTGGCCAACGCCGGGTTCAAGCGGCTGGTGCTGCTCAACAGCCACGGCGGCAACCCGCCTGTGCTCGATTACATCGCTCGCGACATCCACGAGGAAACGGGCATGCAGCTGTTCAGCATCATGGTCTCGCGCCTTGGGCTGCCCGACGCGCCGCTCAACGCCGACGAGGCGGCCTGGGGCATGCACGCCGGTGACAGCGAGACGTCATGGGTCCTGGCGCTGGCGCCCGAGCTGGTGCACA
>DASYKL010000421.1:0-4764 GCA_035995405.1 Chloroflexota bacterium | reverse complement strand
GCGTGAGGCTGGCGGCGGGCTAGCTGGGCAAGCCGCTGGACAGCGCGGTGCGGCCTTCTAGCAGCAGCTTCAGCGCCGCTTCGCCGTGAACTTCGGGCGGTGTCGTCAGCGTCAGGTGCGTTGCGCCGAGCGTCTGGATGCCGCGCGCCGTCTCCAGCCACGCCTCGGGGCCGCCCTGACCCAGGATCAACCTTGCCGTCAGGCCGAAGCTGGCCGGGTCACGGCCGGCTTCCGTCAGGTACTGGCGTAAGCGAGGCAGGGCCTCCGTCGGATCGCCCAGCGGAATCCAGCCGTCCGCCACCCGTGCCACGCGCCGCAAGACGCGCTCGTCTGGTCCTGCGCCGACCCAGATCGGGATCGGCGGACTCACCACACGGTTGAGGCCAACCCCATCGAGCCTGTGCCAGCGGCCGTCAAACGTGACGTACGGCTCGCCCCACATCCGTCGCAGCACCTGGATCTGCTCTTCGAGCCGCCGCCCACGGGTCGTGAAGTCCTGGCCCAGCGCGTGGTACTCGACGGCGTTCCAGCTGATGCCGACGCCGAGCTCGAAGCGACCGCCGCTGAGCTGCTGGAGCTCAGCCGACTGTTTCGCCACCAGCGCGGTCGGGAGCGCTGGCAGGATGAGGATGGTGGGCCGGAAATGGAGTCGCTGGGTGATGCCGGCGAGGTAGCCGAAGAGGACGAAGGGGTCGTGGAACGGCCCGGTGAAGGTGGCTGGCGGGCGGTCGGCGTGGCGTTCGCGTGGCACGCCAAGAATGTGGCCGGCGGTGGTCAGGAAATCGAAGCCGGCGTCGTCGAGCGCCTGGACGTAGTCGCGCAATGCCGCCGTATCGCCGCCGGCGACGATCGGCAGGCCTGAGCCAAACTTCATCCTCGCCATCGTAATCGACGACGTGTGGTTCGACGGGCGCAGGCCTCAGCAACTGAGCGCGATCCCGCGACGGGTGTCTGTCAGTGCGCGGCGAGCCGATCAGCCAGTTCTGAAGCCATGACTACGTGTCGGCCCGGCCTACCGGGCGGCCCTATCATGCCGTCGTGGCGACGATCGCTGACGTGGCGCGGGTGGCAGGCGTGTCCATTGCTACCGTTTCGCGCGTGCTTTCGCCGGGCGCGATACCACATCCCGTCCGCGCGGACACCGCCGAGCGCGTGCGCACGGCGGCGCGCGACCTCAATTTCGTCCCGTCGCCACTGGCACAAGGGCTGGCGGCCGGGCGCTCGGGGCTGATCGGCCTCGTTGTGCCGGACCTGGCCGATCCGCACTATCCCCAGATCGCCGGCGGGGTCGAAGAAGGCGCGCGCGACGCCCGCCTGGCGGTGCTGATCTGCAATACGCTCGGCGAGCAGGACCGCCTGACCGAGTACCTGTCATTGCTCCAGGCGCGGCGTGTCGATGCGATTGTGCTCTCTGGTGGCACGAGCCTGAATGCGGTCGAGCTGCTGGTGCTCCAGGCGTGCCGCGTACCGGTGGTCCTGATCGGTCGACCGATCATCCATGTGCCCTGGCCACACGTGACGATCGACAATCGCAGCGGGGCGCGTCAGGCGACGCGGCACCTTGTCGATGCTGGTGCGCGGCGCATCGTTCACCTGGCTGGGCCGAGGACACAGACGACGATGGCCGACCGTGCGGCGGCGTACCGCGAAGTGGTGGAGGCCACGAAGCTGGGGGCTGACGAGGTCTCGTCGGATGGCACACCGGACGATGGTTACGAACGGTTGCGGGCGCGATTGGAGGACCGCTCGCGGCCGACACCGGATGGCGTCTTCGCGGCGACGGACCGTCTGGCGGTGGCGGCGCTGGCGGTCGCGGCGGATTTGCACCTGCACGTGCCGCGGGACCTGGCGGTGATCGGTTTCGACGACATGCCGCTGGCAGGCCAGCTGCGGCCAACTTTGTCGAGCATGGCCCAGCCGGCGCACGAGCTCGGTCAGACGGCGATCGCGATGGCGCAGCGTCTGGCCGCTGGTGAGAATGTGCAGCCGGCGGTCCTGCAGGCGCGCCTGGTGCCGCGCGAGTCTACGCTCGGCCCCGGCGGTCGCTACACGTCAGCCTGAGCGCGCTGGACTTTTCTATGGCTTGACGCGAGCCGCCAGGCGATCGGCTAGCGTTTCGGCGCCCAGGCGCCGAATTTCGGCCGCGGCTTGAGACCAGGCGGGCGGGGCGGTTGGTGGTAGCTCGACCGTCAGCTCGTGGCCACGCATGCTGACCACGTCTTTGAACAGCCGCAGCTGGGCGGCCAGAGGCGGCGGGATCGTGTCCGTCCTCGCTTCGAGGATTGCCTCCAGCGTGCCGTACTTCAGCAGCAGCGACGCGGCCGCTTTAGGACCGATGCCGCGGGCGCCGGGGATATTGTCGGACGCATCGCCGGCGAGGGCTTTGAAGTCCGGCACCTGCTCAGGCAGCACCCCCATTCGTTCCACGACTTGCGGTGGTCCGATGCGCATCAGGTCACGGACCCCAGAACGTGGGGCGAGGACCATCACGCTGTCGGAGACGAGCTGGTATGCGTCGCGGTCGGTGGTAAGCAAGAGGCTGTGCCCGCCACGTTTCGTTTCGGCCTCGGCTGCGGCGGCCATGAAATCGTCAGCCTCGTAGCCCGCTTTTTTGCCAACGCCGAAACCGAACGCGCTCGCGACGTCGGGGAGCCAGTTGAGCTGCTTGACGATGGCGTCGTCGAAGACCCGGCCGCCTTGATAGGTCGGCCACAAGGCATGTCGATACGTGTCAACGCCCAGGGTGTCCCACGCGACGAAGATCGATCGTGGCTGCTCGGTTTCCCAGAGCATGACCAGCATGTTGGTCCAGCCGACGATGGCGTTGATGGGCCGTTTGCCATCGGCTGAGCGCAACGACTTGGGCATGGAGTGATACGCGCGATGGGCGAGGTTGTCGCCGTCGACGATCAGCAGTGGGCGCTCAGATGGGGCAGGTGGTGTTGCGGCGATGGTGAATGATCGCAGATCGCTACGATGGCTAGCGCGATGCAGGCTGATCTTTTGCTGCGTGGTGGCGCTATCTACACCATGGATCCGCGCTTGCCACAGACTCGTGCCCTGGCCATCAGTGATGGGCGTATCGTCGCCAGCGGCGACGGCCCATTCGACGAGCTGCGGGGACCGCGGACCCGTATTGTGGAGCTGCATGGTCGGGCGGTGGTGCCCGGGTTCGTCGATGCGCATATCCACTTCGCGAGCTTTGGACTGACGCGAGGGCAGCTCAATCTGGACGTGGCGGCGACGCTCGAAGACGGGCTCCGTCTGGCGGCAAACGCGGCCGTTCAGCTGCAGGATGGGGCGTGGCTGCACGGTCGGGGCTGGGATCGCAATCGCTGGGGCCGCCTGCCAACAGCCGCCGATCTGGACCGCGCCATCGGCGCGCGGCCGGCCGTTCTGACCAGCCACGACGGGCACGCGGTCTGGCTCAGCTCCAGCGCCATGCACGCGGCCGGGATCGACCGCGACGCGCCCACTCCAAACGGTGGCGTGATTGAACGCGACACCTCTGGCGAGCCAACGGGTGTCTTCTTCGAAACGGCGCAGGACCTGGTGCGCGGCCACATTCCGGAGCCCACCGATGCTGAGGTCCGGGCAGCCATCCTGGAGGCCCTCAAGATCGCGGCGGCCGCTGGACTGAGCGGCATCCACAACCTGGAGGACAGTCGTTCGCGGCGCGCGTTCGAGTCGCTCGAAGCGGCCGGTGAGCTGACACTGCGCGTCTATCACGGTCTGCCACGCGGCGAGCTGCGCAAAGCGCGCGACCAGCAATTGCGCACCGGCCTGGGCTCCGACTGGTTCCGTATCGGGCCGGTGAAGTTGTTCGCCGATGGTGCGCTTGGCTCGCGGACGGCCCATCTGTTGGCACCGTACGAGGGTCGCGCGGCGGATGATTATCGCGGAGTGCCGACGATGACCGCGAACGAGCTCGCCGACGACATGCGCCGCGCTGCCGACGCGCGGCTCGACCTCGCTATGCACGCGATCGGTGATGCGGCGGTTCGCGCTGTGCTCGACGCGTATGCCTCAACCAGGACCGAATATCCGTCGCTGGCTGAGCGGATGCTGCGGATCGAGCACGCGCAGTTGATCGACGCGGCCGATTTGCCGCGCCTCCGTCAGCTCGGCGCGATCGCGTCGATGCAGCCGATTCATGCGCTGGCCGATCGGGAGACGGCAGATATGCACTGGGGTGCTCGAGCGGAGCACGGCTATGCCTGGCGGTCTGTAGTGGATAGCGGCGCAACGCTGGCGCTGGGGACCGATGCACCGGTCGAAAGCGTCGAGCCATTGCTGAATCTGCACGCTGCGACCACGCGCGGCGGGTGGTACCCGGCACAACGGCTGACACTCGAGCAAGCGGTGCGGGCTTATACCGTCGGGTCTGCTGTTGCGGAGCGAGCGAGTGAACGCCGTGGGCGGCTGGTGCCCGGCATGGACGCGGACCTGGCGGTGTTGTCGCTGGACCCATTCCCTGAAGAACCGGCCGCACTACTTGACACGCGGGTGGACCTGACAATCGTCGGCGGTCGGGTGACTTTTGAAGGCGGGGAGTGAGCATGAATCTACATCTGACAAAGCCGCATCGGACCTGTCTGTCGGTGCCTGGGAGCAATGCCCGCATGCACGCCAAGGCGACGACGCTCGACGCCGACCTGGTGCTGCTCGATCTGGAGGATGCAACCGCACCGTCCGAGAAAGCCGCGGCCAGACAGACGATCGTCAGCTCGTTACGGACCCTCGATTTTGGTCGTTGCGCGGTCG
>DASYKL010000420.1:0-2786 GCA_035995405.1 Chloroflexota bacterium | reverse complement strand
AAGCAAACTTGACGGCTGCGAAGAAGGGCAACTCGGACGTCCAGGTCAAAAGCGCCCAGTCGCAGGTGACGGCCGCGGTTGAGCGACTCAAGGCCGACACCGCCAAACTGCAAGTGACTGATCGTGGACCGCGCGAGGAGGATGTCCGGCAGGCGGAGGCTGCGGTCGATCAGGCCAAAGAGCAACTGCTCAAGGCCCGTACACCGTACACCCCACTGGATCTGCGGCAGCAGGAGCAGGCTGTGGCGCAAGCCCAGGCGCAGCTCGATAAAGCAATCAACCCTTTCACCGATCAGGACCTGGCGTCGGCACAGGCGGCTGTTGATGGAGCGCAAGCGCAGCTCGATCTCGCTCAAATCGGGTTGCGTGAGACCACGATCCTGGCACCTGTGGACGGTGTCGTCTCTGAGCGGCTGGTTGCACCCGGCGCGCTGGTCAATGTGCAGACTCCGCTCGTGACCCTGGTCCCACCGTCACTCGAGGTGGTGGTTAATGTTGAGGAGAAACTCCTCGGTCAGGTTGCTGTCGGGCAACCAGTACAGCTGGAAGTGGCGGCGTTCCCCGGGCAGACTTTCGGCGGCAAAGTGCAGTCGGTCTCGCCGACCCTGGACACGCGGAATCGCACGGCCGCGGTCCGTATCGAGCCCTCAGAAGCCGCCGACAAGCTGCGCGCGGGCATGTTCGTGCGGCTGCAGATCGTGACTGGCCAGAAGCAAGATGCGGTCATCGTGCCGCGCCAGGCACTCCTGAACACTGGTCCTGGTGACTCGCTGGTGTTGACGGTGGACGACGGTGGCACAGTGCACAAGCAGCGCGTGCGGATTGGTCTGCAGAACGCTGAGTTTGTCGAAGTCATTTCGGGCATCGACGTCGGTGGCCTCGTTGTGACCAGCAATGTAAACGACATCCGGGAAGGCAGTGTCGTGGTGCCCCAGGTCCAAAACCTCACGGCCCTGGCGCGCTAACTTCAGATCGGGCGATTCGTTACTAACGCGGAAACCGCGTGTGCGTTTGGATTCGAATGCCGTTGGCGCGACGCATAGGGCGATGTGGTGCGGGCGCGGCGGGGGTCGGCTGGGGCGGCGGCCTGGAGCATACGGAAGGTGTCAGTCATCGTCGTCGTCCGCTGGCGCGTCACGGCGTACGTCAGCTGCCAGACGATCAACCGTGGCCAGGATCGCCGCTAGCTGCATCCATTGCTCGGGCGTCAAATGCGTGCTGTCGGTGCGGGCCAACCTGAGGACTGCCTCGCGTTGTTCGGCGAATTCTGTGTTGGCGGTGGTCGAGGCGCCGCTGCTGAGAAACTCGTCGAACAACGCCGCCGCCGCGCGCAGCAGCTTTGCCAGGGGTTGTCCGAGGGCGGATGGCGCCAACCAGTCGAATCCTCCGCGTGTTCCAGCGTGATCGAGCGTACGGGCGACGGTGCGGGTTTGAATCGCACTCCGCTCCAGCACTTCCAACTGGCTGCGGATAGCGTCGAGCGTGTCTCGCTCGGCCCGCGCTCGCAGGTTGAACCGCAGACTGTCCTCGGCGCGCTGGAGCAACTGGCGGGTCGACTCGAAATCTCGGACGACGCTGCGCGCCTGCTCCAGGTACGCCGCGGCGCGCTCAGCAGTAATGCCGTCCGCGAGTCCGCTTGCCAGGTCGTCCAACAACTCGACGAGTGCCTGGACCAGCGCCTTCTTCGCCGACTCGGCGGCGGTCAGATACGACGGCGGTACAAGCAAGGCATTGACGCCGACTCCCACCACAGCGCCCACGATCGTCTCCGCAATGCGAGCCCAGCCATAGTTGAACGTCGTCGTGCCGCCGATGGTGAGCACCAGCAGCGCGGTCACCATGACTTGCGACGTACCGATCAGCGTCAGCCGCAACACGGCGCCAATCATCTGGCCGACCAGGACCAGGAGCGCGATCGTGATCGGATTCACGCCGATCGAGCTGCCAGCAACGGCGGCGACCAGGACACCGATGGTGGCGCCAATCGTTCGCTGCACCGCCCCAGTGACGGACTCCGCGACCGTGAGCTGGACGGTGAGCATTGCCGTTAAAGGCGCCAGGTACGGCTGGGGTGGAGCGCCTGGCACGAGGCCGCCGAGCGCCCAGGCCAGGCCAGCCGCAAGCGCCGCCTTCAGGGCTTGCTCACCGAGTCCCAGCGTCCGCAGTCGATCGACGGTGATCAGCGGACCACGCGTGCTCCCCGACATGTGAGCTATTCGAGCACAGCCGCGACGATGGCCGCCGCGACGGCGCTCAATGAGCCAGGAGGGAGGCTGCTGTCAGCCGCGCGGCTCGCGTGCCGAACGGGCGGCGGGCCAGCAACGCCGGGGCAACGGCAACTTCAGACTGAGCGACATGCCTGCTCAATGAGGCTGAGTGGCGTAGCGGCTCGGGTAGGTGAGCTCCGCATACCAATCGCCGCGCCCCTGGGGCGTCAGGTCGAGCACGTTCCAGACGGGGCTGAGCAGGTCGATGCCGCGCTGATCGATGTCTGCGGACAGGCGCGGGTGGGCGGTGTAGAAGTGGCGCACCGTGCCAGCCGCGTCGCGGGTGAACACGGAGATGGTGGAGTCCTGCTCGCCGTGGTCATCCTCACTGCCGAGATCGTATTTGAAGGTGCTGGTGCCACAGCTCAGGAGGCGTACGTTGTCCCAGCCGCGTGCTCGCGCGTGAGCGCGCAGATCGGCGACGCTGGCGGCCGCGGCGACGACGAAATCGACGTTCTGCGCCAGATGGTGGGCCACGCCATTGAGCCCGTCGATCCACATGGTGCACATCGGACACGG
>DASYKL010000419.1:0-8113 GCA_035995405.1 Chloroflexota bacterium | reverse complement strand
ATCGAGCGCGTCGGAGATCGTCGCGGTCGGAAGCTCGCCAAGTCCCTTGACGATTGCGTCATCACTCATGCGTTGTTCTGTCCTACCCCTTAGCTTTGGTTGAGCATCGTTTCGTAATTTTTACCCATGACCTCGACCACCGACTTGCCAGCGCGAACGTCAGCCGCCATCTGCGCTTCCCGCGCCGCCAGGATCTCGGCTAACCCGACGATCTCCCCCGCACGCGCCCCCTCGACGAACACGGCGCCGCTCCAATCGACGATCACGTAGTCGTCCGCTGTCACCTGCAGGTCGCCGATGCGAATCGGCTCACCCATCGACGCCTCGACGATGCGCCCCCGCGCCGTGACCGGCGTCGCCGCCCGCGCATAAACGGGAAAACCCGCATCACGGCTGTCGTCGACATCGCGACACGTCCCGTCCACGACCACACCCTCGACGCCCTTGATCTTGGCCGCCAGCGACAAAATGCCGCCCCAGCCGGCTGCATCCTCGCGGTCGTGGTGATCGATGACGATCACCGTGCCTGGACCCCCCGCTTCGATCGCCGCCGTGCCGAGATGTCGCGGCGCATGCTCGCCAGGCTCTGCCCGCCGCAGGCGGACCGTGATTACCCGTCCCGCAATGCGCGGGCACGGCCACATCGGTTTGAGGCCGAGAACGGCGCCCGGCAAGCCGAGTCGATCGAGCGCATCCGAGACGCCACACGTATCCAGGCGCGCCAGACGCGCCGCAAGACTCTGTTCCTGATCCGTCGCGGTCATGAGCTTTCCCAGGGTAGCCGACTGACCCCCTTCCGGGCGCTTTCTCATAGACTCGCCCACTCCACCGCAACAAGTCATCAACAGGTTGCTGCGAGGGTCCCATCCCGGCCGAACGGAGAGCACGGCCCAGGACCCCAAGGCCAAGGAGGCGCGCAATACACTATGTCGTCCACCGACCGAATCGGCTCGACCCCACCCGAGCCCGATTCGCAGCTGCAGGCTGGCTGGGAGGCTGCCCTGCTCGAGATGCGGCACCTGGCGAGTCACCTCGAGGCTCGCGGGGCCAACCGCGCGGCCGTCACCCTGTACGACGCCATCCGCATCGCGCGAGCAGGCGGACTGCACTGCACGGAGCACACGGCGGGCTAGAATGCGGGCCGATGGCGGCCCCGCTGACCCTCAAGACAGCCATCGGCACCTATCAACACACGCGCCCGCTCAAAGACGGGCGGATCACCAGTCCGCGTGTCTGCCTCGACCACGTCGAGATCGTCCCCGCGAATCGCGCCTTTCGGCCGATGGTCAACCAGCTCGCCTACGACCTTTCCGAGCTCGCCCTGGTGACCTACCTGCTCGCCCGAACTTTCCAGCGGCCGCTTGTGGGCGTCCCCGTCATCTTGATGCAGCAGTCCGCCTACAACATGCTGCTGGTCCGGCCCGACAGCCCGCTTACCGACCCGCGCAGCCTGGCCGGCAAGACGATCGGCGTGCGGTCCTACAGCCAGACGACCGGCGTGTGGCTGCGCGGCATGCTCCACGACCAATTTGGTCTCGACCTCGATAGCCTGTCCTGGATCACCTTCGAGCCGTCTCACGTCGACGGTTTTGTCGACCCACCCAATGCCCGCCGCGCCCCAGACGGAGCTACCGTGGCCAGCATGCTCCGCGCCGGGGAAATCGACGCCGCCGCGGGGCTCGAGCCAGCCGACTACCCCGACCTGCGCCACCTGATCCCCAACGCCGTCGAAGTCGAGCGTGAGTGGGTCCGTCAGACCGGCGTCGAGCCGATCAACCACACCCTGGTCGTCCGCCAGGACATCGTCACGGCCAATCCATGGCTCGTCGATGAACTTGCTCGTATGGTGCGAGCCGCCAAGGCGTTCGTGTCGACGGACGGCGCGACCTCGCCCGCGGCCGACGTCCCCGCTGACGGCGTCGAGCCGAACCGCGGCGGCCTGACCCTGCTCGCTCGTTACGCCTTCGAACAACACATCACCCCGCGCACCCTGACTGCCGAGGAGCTCTACCCAGGACCATGAAGCGCAGCATCGACAAGATTCTCACCACGCATACCGGCAGTTTGCCGCGCCCGGATGACCTGGTCGACCTGCTGTACGCCGCGGAAACGAACCCCGCGACCGACAACAGCGCGCTCAGTGTCCGGGTGACCTCCGCCGTCGCCGAAAACGTCAAGCAACAAATCGGCGCCGGCATCGACATCGTCAACGACGGCGAGATGAGCAAAGTCTCCTACTCGACCTACGTCAATGCCCGTCTGACCGGCTTCGAAGGCCACGTGCACGTGCCGCGACGGCCTCGACCAGACGCGGCCGCATTCCCACGCTACGCCGAGTGGAATGCCCGCAACGAACAGGCGGCCGCACAGCGCATCAACCGCTTCGCCTGCATGGGCCCCGTCACGTACGTCGGCCATGCCCAGCTCCAGACAGATATCGAGAATCTGCAAACCGCGCTCGCCGATGCGCCCGGCATCGAAGCCTTCATGACCGCCGCTTCCCCCGGCGTGATTTCTCAGTTCCAACCCAACCAGTACTACCCCAGCGATGCCGACTACATTCAAGCCCTCGCCGAAGCCATGCGTGAGGAATACGAGGCCATCGTCCGCGCTGGCTTCATCCTCCAGCTGGATTGCCCCGATCTGACAGGCCTGTCCCGCGCCGCCGTACCGGGCCAACGACCGGTCGACCTGGCGCTGCGCGTTGAAGCGCTCAACTACGCCGTGCAGAACATTGCGTCCGATCGCATGCGCCTGCACCTGTGCTGGGGCAACTACGAAGGTCCGCACCACCTCGACGTGCCGCTCAAAGACATCCTCGGCGAAGTCTTCAAAGCCCGCCCGATGGGCCTGTCGTTCGAAGGCGCCAACCCCCGCCACGAACACGAGTTCGCCGTCTTCGAAGACATCAAGCTGCCCGACGGCAAAGTCATCATTCCAGGCGTGCTGGATACCACCACCAATTACATCGAGCACCCGCAGCTGGTGGCGCAGCGCCTGGTCCGCTACGCCAACCTGGTCGGTCGAGAAAATCTGATTGCCGGCGCAGACTGTGGTTTCGGCACGTTCGCCGGCACGCCGATGGTCCACCCCGACATCGTCTACGCCAAGCTGGCGTCGATGGTCGAGGGCGCCCAGCTAGCGTCGCGTCAGCTCTGGGGCGCCGCCGCCGCCATTGCCCGCTAGCCCAGACCGTAGCCGTCAACGAACCATTTACCGGGCGTCGGCACCGGACTCCGTGCTGTCAGGCGGGAATCAACGCCTCCGCCCGAAATTCCGTCAGCACATCCGCCAGCTCGTCATGCTCCGAAACGACGTCCAGCGGCTGCACCCGATACAGCTCCGGGTGCGTCGCTGCGTACGGCTCAACGCCGTTCTGCAAATGCTCCACGAGCTTCAACATGAGCCGTCGCATGTGAATAATTGCCACGTCGCTGCTACCCAGATGCTCCTGCGACCGGTCGCAGACATAGCCCATGCCCTCTGTCATGGCCTGGTCCTGCGTTGGAATAAACGGGATGCCGGTGAAGCTCAACGTCCGCTGTTTGTGGCGATCCATCCCATAGCGATTGTCCCGACGGAACGTCGCCAGGCGCGTGTCGATCTCGACTCCATCCGGAAACCGAAATGTCCCCGGCTCGGTCGGCAGAATCGGACGTCGCGCCGGCACCGACTCGTTCGGATCCCGCTGCGCGTCGAACGTCCGGCTACCCCCGACAAGATACCGCCAGCAATGATTGTCATCGATCGGCACCCAGATGGTCGCGCCCGCCGTATACCCCGACGCAGACGGAATCAACGCCGCGAACGGCAATAACAATTGCGTGACCCGCCAGTAAAAATTCCCCGCCGCCTGTGCCCGCCGTCCACCATAGACAAATCCATAATCCGTATCGAGCGCAAACAACCGCGGGTGCCTGTCATTGTTATAGCCATCAGACCGCACCAGCGACTGAATCCCCGTCCCATCTTCACCAAAGGTCTGGTGCAAGAAGGACACATGGGCGGTATCGAGCTCGCCCTCCAGACACTGCAGCCAGTTCGCTTCGACCAGGAATTTGAGCCCCCGCCGCTCCGCCTCCGGCACGAGCGTGAACGGCATCTCCGGCGGTCGTGACGGCTGATGCTCCGGCGGTCCCATATAGATCCAGATCACGCCACCAGATTCGTACGTCGGATAGGCCCTGACGCTGATCCGCTCGCGAAAATCGCTTTCGGGCGGCTCGCTCGGCATGTCGACGCAGGCGCCGCTCGTATCGAACTTCCAGCCGTGGTAGACGCAGCGCAGCCCGGCTTCCTCGTTGCGGCCGAAAAACAGCGGCGCACGTCGATGCGGACAGAACGCATCGACGATGCCGACCCGTCCGTTGCTATCGCGAAACGCGACCAGGTCCTCGCCCAGGGTACGCGTCCGAATGGGGTCCCCATCAGACTGCGGCAGCTCGTCAGACAGCAACGCCGGAATCCAGAATCGACGCAGAAACTCGCCCATCGGCGTTCCCCGTCCGACTCGCGTCAGCAGCTCGTTCTCTTGGGCGCTCAGCATAGGCCCATTCTAGTCCTCACCCTCGGGCACCTCCCGAGGCCCTCCGCGCCGATCGACCGCAATCTGATAGGCCTCGGCGAGCAACGGCTGCAGTCGGGTGAACGTCTCGGCGCCAGGATTGAGCACAGCAACCCACGCTTGGGTCGCGTACACCGGATGCGGCAGCAGCTGATCCAGTGCTGCGTAGTCAATGCTGTCGCGATCCTTCAGCAAGCTCGGTGGGCCAAACAGCGAACGGAACGTCTCCCGACTGACGCCGACGTTCAGCCGAAACACGCCTGGCCGATCGAGGTTCGAGGCATTGTCGAACTCCCCGTAATCCTTCGTCACGATAGTGGCGAAGGGAAAGCGGCGGTTGCCGGCCAGGTTGCGCTCGGGATCGTAGATAAAGAAGGAGTCCCCAGCCGCAATCCCGTCGTTGCCGATCTCAACGTCGACACCGGCAAACGTCTCAGCGATGTACTGCGTGATCGAAGCCTCGTCCATGGCCTTTGTTATCGCGTCGCCAGGACCGCGCTGTCTACCATGAATAACACAGCACTAGCGTGAGGGAGAGCAGCCCATGACCACACTCGAGAACCGACCCTCTACCGCACTCCTGGTCGTCGACGTGCAGACTGGCGTCGTCCAGGGGGCGCACGAACGCGATGCCGTCGTCGCGAACGTTGGCAGCCTCGTCGACAAGGCCCGGCGTGAACAGATTCCTGTCGTCTGGGTTCAGCACTCCGACGAGCAACTGGCCAGAGGCAGTGACACCTGGCGGATCGTGCCCGAGCTGAAGCCTGGTGACACCGAGCCGCTGGTCGAGAAGCTCTACGGCGACTCATTCGAAGACACCACCCTGGAGAGCGTGCTGTCTGGCCTTGGCGTCGGACGACTGGTCGTCGTCGGTGCCCAGACGGATGCATGCATCCGCTCGACACTGCACGGTGCTTTCGTCAGAGGCTACGATGCGACGCTCGTCAGCGACGCGCACACGACGGAGGACCAGTCGGCATGGGGCGCGCCGCCGCCAGCCCAGGTCATCGCCCACACCAACCTGTACTGGAAGTACCAGACAGCCCCCGGGCGGACCGCCGGCACGGTCCAAACCAAAGACGTCAACTTCAGCGCCGCGTCCTGAAGCCTTCGCTCGGATGTCCTCACCGTCGCAGCGTCAGCCGTCAGCCGTCAGCCGTCAGCCGTCAGCCGTCAGCCGACAGGCGTCAGCCGTGGCGCGCTCGCCGTTTCGGCCGCCGGCGCCAGCGGCCGCGACACGCCCGCATCGAGCACCGCCGCCGGCGCAGCGCCCGCCTCGCGGACGGCCGGATCAAGCGCATCTCGAATCGCGTCGCCCAACAAATTGAACGCCAGGACCGTCAACACGATCGCCGCGCCCGGGACAAACGTCAGCCACGGCGCCTCGCGCAAGACGATCTGGCCACTGTTGATCATGTTGCCCCAGGTTGGATTCGGCTCGGTGATCCCCAGCCCGAGAAAACTGAGCAACGCCTCCGTCAAAATGGCGGTCGGAATCAACAGCGTACACAGCACAATCAGCGGATCGACGGCGTTGAGCAGGACGTGGCCGAAGATGATCCGCGGTGTCGATGCCCCGAGCGCCCGCGCCGCCTCAACGTAGTCCCGCTCGCGGATCGAGAGAATCGTCCCACGTGTCAGCCGCGCAAAGCGAGGGATGATGCCGACGCTGATCGCCAGTACGACCGTGAACAGGTTATTGCCCAGCACGGTGACGGTGACCATGGCCAGGATCAGCGGCGGAAAGGCCAGCAGGATGTCAGTCAGGCGCAGCACGAGTTCGCTGAGCCAGCCGCGGAAATAGCCGGCGACCACGCCGAGGACGGTGCCCAGAGCAGCGCTCAGCAGCACCACGCCGACGCCGACCAGTAAGGAGAGTCGCGCGCCCCAGAACACGCGACTGAGGATGTCGCGCCCGAGTCGGTCGGTTCCAAAGAGGTGTTCGGCCGAGGGCGGCTTGAGGCGGAAGACGACCGACTGGCTGGTCGGGTCGGGCAGCGGCAAAAACGAGACGGTGAGGGCTAACCCCGTCAGCAGGACGATGAACAGCGCGCACAAAAAGACGGTGCGATTGCCCAGCACCGCCCGCCGCAGCCGCGTGGTAACGCTCACCGCAGCGCCCCACCGTCAATGTTAGCGCTCACATCGCGGCCGCCTGCGTTCGTGTTAGCGCTCACATCGCGGCCGCCGGCGTTCGTGTTAGCGCTCACATCGCGGCTAGCAGTGTCGGCGTTAGCGCTCACATTGCGCTGGCCGCCAGGCGTGTTAGCGCTCACACGCGGACCCGCGGGTCGACCACGCCGTACAGCACATCCGTCACCAGATTCAGCAACACCACCAGGATTACCGACACGATCATCACCCCCTGGATCACCGGGTAATCACGCGCCCCGATCGCATCCAGGATCAATCGACCTAACCCCGGCCGGGTGAAGACCGTCTCCGCCACCACCGCCCCACCCAGCAACGTGCCCGCGTTCAAACCGATCACCGTCACCACCGGGATCAGCGCATTGCGTAGCGCGTGGCCACCAATCACCCGCTGACCACTCAAACCTTTTGCCCGCGCCGTCCGCACGTAATCGTTCGACAACACCGACAACAAACTCGACCGCGTGATCCGCGCCACCAGACCGACCTGAAAAAAGCCCGTCGCCAGCGATGGCAGCAGCAGCGCCCGCGCCACTTCCAGCGGCGAATCGCCGGCGCCCGCCGACGGCAGCACGGGCCACTGCAACGTGAACACTAACAACAGCAGCACGCCCCACACGAAGACCGGGATCGAGATACCCAGCAACGCCCCCACGCTGGCCACATAATCCAGCCAGGTCTTGCGTTTGAGCGCCGCCAGCACCCCCAGTGGGACGCCGACGACAACGCTCACAACCGTGCCGCCGATCGTCAGCAGCAGCGTCGGCCAGATCGCCTGACCCAGCAGCGTCGTCACCGGCGTGCGCACCGCCAGCGAACGACCCAGATCGAGCCGCGCCAGACCCGTCACGTATTCCACGAACTGCTCCGCCAACGACTTGTCCAGGCCTAGCTGCGACCGCAAGTCGGCCACTGCCTGCGGCGTCGCATTGGTCCCCAGCATCGCCGCCGCGGGATCACCTGGCAGCACCCGCATCAAGAAAAAAACGAGAACCAGCGCGCCAAGCGTCGTCGGCACCAGCTGCACCACTCGCGAGCCAATGCGCCTCACCTCGAACCCCTGCGCCCGTACGGTCCGTCACCAGCGCGGCCATTTCGAGTGCCCCGCCGCAGCCGAGCAGCGCCGCGCAGCAGAATCGCCGCCTCCAGCTGCGCTCCCAGGCTTCCGACGAAGCGACCGAGCACATGGTCAACCCATACCGCATGCCGCCTGGGGCAGGTCACACCGTCACCAACAAAGGGCTACGCGTCGAGCCATACTCATAACCATTGCGCGTAGCCGTAGCCGCACCCCCTTCGCCGTACCCCGGCCGCCCGCCGCCGCCCCCAGATCCCAGCTCCCAACCCCCAGCCCCTACTAGAACGAGAGCCGCGTAAAGTCCAACCCCCACAGCGCTT
>DASYKL010000418.1:0-4597 GCA_035995405.1 Chloroflexota bacterium | reverse complement strand
CAAGCCCTCGAAATCTTGAGCGATGAGCTGGAGCCAGCCAGCGAGCGGGTGATCCGCTCCTATTCCGCACCGGTGAGAGATGACGCTGGTCAGGTGGTCGGAACGGTGACCGTCTTGCGTGATGCGACGCGCGACCAGGAGCTTGATCGGCTGAAGTCGGAGTTCTTGACGGTCGTCTCACACGAGCTCCAGACACCGCTCACGGCCATCAAAGGCGCTTTGGAGCTGGTGCTGGACGACGACACAGGCCAGCTCACACGCGTCCAGAAACGGTTTCTGGAGACGATCGAGCGTAACTCGACACGGCTCGTCGGGTTGGTCGGCGACCTGCTCGACTTGAGTCGGCTCGAGGCTGGGCGCGTCGAGCTGGAGCCGCAAGCGCTGGATACCGCATCGATGGTCCGCGGCGCGTTGGCGGCAGTGAGCAATCTGTTCGAGGCGCGCGGGACGCGCGTGCAGGTCGACGTACCTGAATCGCTGCCGCCGATTCTGGGTGATCGTCGACGGGTCGAGCAGATTCTGACGAACTTGTTGGCCAACGCGGCCAAGTACACGCCGGGAGGTGGCGTGGTTGAAGTGGCGGCGAGTAGCGTCAACGGGCACATCAGCCTGTCGGTCGCCGACAATGGGCCTGGCGTGCCTGAGTCCGAGCGCGACATCGTGTTCGACAAGTTTTATCGCGGCCGTAACGCGCAACGTAGCGAGTCAGGCAGCGGCCTGGGTCTGGCGATTGTCAAGTCGTTGGTCGACTTGCACGGTGGGTCCGTGCGGGTCGAGGACAGCCTGCCGCGCGGCGCGCGGTTCGTGGTCGAGCTGCCGCGGGCGAGTGACGAGGATTCGTGAACATCCTGGTTGTGGACGACGATCGCGATATCGCCGACATCATCGGCTATTCGTTGCGCAAGGAAGGCCATCGTCCGATCCTGGCCCACAGTGGCGAAGAAGCGCTGGCGCTGGCGGAACGTTCGTTGCCCGATCTGGTCGTCCTCGACGTGATGCTGCCCGGGCTGAGCGGGTTCGACGTATGCCGCAAGCTGCGCGAGCGCGGACCGGTGCCCGTCATCTTGTTGACCGCACGGGGTGAAGAAGCCGATCGGGTCTGGGGCCTCGATCTGGGCGCGGACGACTATGTCACCAAACCGTTCAGCCATCGCGAGCTACTCGCCCGCATCCGAGCAGTCTCGCGCCGTGCCGCCGCCGCCCAAACGCCCGACCAGGGCAGCGTCCAGGTCGGTGACCTGCGCGTCGACTTCGGGCGGCGCGAAGTCGGTGTCGGCTCGCGCTTGGTGGAGCTGACGCCCAAGGAGTACGAGATCTTGCATTGCCTGGCCCTCAACGTGGGCCGCGTCGTGCCGCACGAGCGGTTGCTTGCCTTCGTCTGGGGCAGCCTGTCGCTCGAAAGCGATGTGGATCAGCTCAAAGTGCACGTGCGGCACTTGCGCGAGAAGCTTGAACGTAATCCCAGCGCGCCCGAGTACCTGCTGACGCTGCGCGGCGTCGGCTACAAACTCACCGAGCGTTAGGAGCCTGTCGCGAACAGCGTGGCAGCCTGAGTGCGTCGTCTCCAGCCGCTGGGCTACGTCGGCGTGGTATTGCTCGTTTTGGCGGCCTGGTCACCTGGCGCACGGGCACAGAGCGGCTGCGCTGACGCGCCGGATGCGACAGATCAGCCGCCAGTCGCGCTTGGCCGCGGCGTCGGCCTGGCGGTTCAGTGCGGCATTGACAGGCCACAGCCGACCGCAATTCCGACGGTGAAGGCTACGACCTCCCCGACGCCACCACCTGGAACCGCGCTCGAGCGTCACGATTGGCGTGCCGAGGGGTATGCGAGCGTCGTTGGCGGAGTCCTCTACGATGCGTTGTGCGTACCGCTGGAGTCCGTCGGCAGCAATGTGCTGAATCTGCCCTTCAGGTCCGGCCTGGACGCGGATCTGGAATGGATGCGCGCACACAACATCCGTTGGCTGCGGGTGCTCGCAACCGGCCATGGCCTGTCTTCCGACCGCGCCCCGCGTGATGCGGCAGCAGCCATCGCCGCGCTCGGGTCACTGCTCGACGGGGTCGAGTCGTTCAACGCTGCTCATGCGGCGAGCGAGACGATCTACGCGGTCATAGGTCTGACCGATTACTACCCGCCCGGCGTGCCTGGCGATCCGCACGCCTATGACCATCCCCTTTTCAGAGACGTGCCGGTTCTGCCCGCCCCGTGGTATCGCGCCGGCGTGTCCGTGTTCGACTACGACCAGGAGCACGGCTACCCGCGTGAGATAGGACTCGCGAACTACGAGCAGTACTACAAGCCGTGGGTCGAAAGCATCGTCACAGCCCTGGCGAACCGGCCGGCGGTGCTTGGCTGGCAGCTTGGCAACGAGCTGAAGGCTCGTGGCAGTGCGCGCAATGGCGTCAGTAGCGAACAAGCGTATGCCTGGTACCTGGCGTTCACCCGCGACACGGTCGATACGATTCGTCGCCACGATCGACATCATGTCGTATTCACGGGGACACAGTATGTCGCCGAGTTGACCGATTACGAGTACCGACCGGCAGGCCAGCTGGCCGCCGCCCTGGTCCCGGGGTACCGCGAGATACACCGGCGCCTGCTGGCGGACTGCGGACAGTGGTGTTGGAATGTGCTCGGCGTGACGTTCTACGACTTCAATCCGTACGCCCTGGATGATGCGCTGCTAGCTCAGCAGGCCAGGGTCGCGGTCTCGATGACGGAGTATGGCTTCACGAACCGGCCGACCGATACGCCAGCCGATCGCACCGCCCGGTACGGCGGCGATCGCGCCGCCGCAGTCCGCAACGGGCTCGGCCAGTCCTGGCAAACTGTTGATGGCGCGAACCGGCCCTCCTTTCCGGGCGCTGCGGACCTGGTGGCGAGCGGCCTGGTGGGCGGTGTCGCGCCCTGGGCTTCGCCCTCTCCGTACGCCGGACCTGACCGTGGAATGGACCTGGACGGCCAGCGCGGTGTGACGGATGCGCCTGACGCGACGGCGCTGTGGGACGCCTGGAGCGCGACTGGTGCTCGCCTGGAAGCCGCCAATCGATCAGCCGGTCGTGTCGCAGCGTGCCTCGGAGCGCATAGCGAGTGAGCACCGTTTGGGCGGCCCTGGCTCGCTCGCTGTCGCCCGTCGAAGACCGGCCGCGCGTTGCAGCGGATATCGAATCGGCGCGCTACACGACACGCTCCGGCGTCGAATACGTCGTGATTCACAATCTCGCCGGGCGTGCCTACGCGCGCCTCGATCCGCGGGAATTCGACCTGCTGCCGCTGATGGATGGGCGGCACAGCGTGAAAGAGCTGGTGATCGCGTACTACCAGCGGCACGGGGTTCTGGCTTTGTCGCGTGTGGCCGGACTGGTCAATCTGCTGGCCACGCATGGTTTGCTGGGACAGCCACGGGTCGATGCGTACGCGCGCCTCGGCGAGCGGCTACGCGGACGGGTAGCGATGAAGGAATCTGTCGAATTGACCAGCGATCGGGTCGATGCGCTGCTCGGTCGGGCATACCAGAGTTGGGGGCGGTTCCTTTTTCATCGCCTCTGGCTGTGGTTTGGGATTGGCCTGGGGGTGCTCGGGCCACTCTTCGTGCTGGGCGAGCTGGCGCGCGGGCGATACGCGTTGTGGGATGTCGGCGGCTCTGCACTCATGACGATCGCGGTCCTGGTTGCACTCGCCTTACTCGCGCTCGCCGTGCACGAGTTAGGTCATGGACTGGCGGTCAAACACGCCGGCCGCTACGTCCATCAGGCCGGGCTGCGGCTGTACTTCGGCTTGCCGGCAGCGTACGTGGACACATCGGACATCTGGATGGCGGCGCCCCGTGAGCGGCTCTTGACCGCGTTTGCCGGTCCGTGGACGGGCCTCGTTCTGGGCGGTATCTGTGCCATCGCGGCGACCGTGCTGCCGACCGGACCCGCGGGCGCACTGCTGTTCACCGCCGGCTGTGTGTTTCTGGCCGACAACCTGTTCAACTTCAATCCGCTGCTCGAGCTGGATGGCTATTACATGCTGATCGACTATCTCGATCGGCCGATGCTGCGGTCCAGAGCGCTTGCTTTTGTCCGTGGCCCATTGTGGTCGCGGCTGATTGCCCGCCAACAACTCGTTGGTGAGGAACGCTTGTTGGCCGCTTTTGGTCTGGCTGCAGTGGCATACGCCCTCCTGGCGACGGCGCTGGCTATTCGGGCCTGGCAAAGCGTCCTCGTGCCGCTTGTCCTGTCGAACTGGCAGAGCGGCGACATCGTCCGCCAGGTTGGCGCGGCCGTGATACTGCTGATCCTGGCAGCCGTCTGGGTGACCGTGCTGACTGTGCTCGGGCGTCGTCTGGTGCGGGCCGCCGGAGGCTGGCTCGGCTGGCTCGGCGGGCGCGCGGCCGAGCGCCGTCATCGCGAGACGCTGGCCGCATTGCGCGCGGTGCCGGTGTGGGCTGAATTGCCGGCCGGGCGATTGCTCGAAGTCGCCCGCGCGATGCGTGCCCAAAATGCAGTGCGTGGTGAGGAAATCATCCGCCAGGGTGAAGCTGGTGATCGTTTCTATTTGATTGGTCGCGGTGCTGTCGAAGTGGTGGTCGATGGCCAACCGCAGACGCGT
>DASYKL010000417.1:0-3428 GCA_035995405.1 Chloroflexota bacterium | reverse complement strand
TTGTGGCGCTGCTGATTATTCTGGCCCTGGCCTACAGCCGCGTCCTGTCAACCGACGACGCCCTGTCTGGCTTGAAGAGCGAGCCAGCCGTCGTCATCGCCTGCATGTTCGTGCTCAGCGCGGGCTTGCAGATGACCGGGCTGTCGGACATGGCCGGCCGCTGGATCGGACGGTTGGCGGGCGAGGCGATGACCCGCATGCTGGCCGTCCTGATGCCGACAGTTGCGCTGGCGTCGGCATTCACCCATCACGTGACGATCACCGCGGTGATGCTGCCGATCACGCTGAGTCTGTCCCACGCACGAAACATTCCCGCGTCGAAACTCTTGATGCCGATGGCCATCGCCAGCTCACTCGGCACGACCATCACTATCCTCGGTGCACCCTCGTTTCTGGTCTCCAGCGAGCTGCTGCGGCAAGCGGGTCGACCAGGCCTGGGGGTGTTCTCGATCGCGCCGCTCGGCATCGTCCTGACGGCCATCGGCACGCTGTACGTTGTCCTGGTCGGGCGCTTCTTGTTGCCCTCGCGGCGAGGTCTGGAGAACAACGCCGATCACCTGCAGCTCGATCAGTACTTTACTGAGCTGCGCGTACTGCCCGGCTCGCCACTCAGCGGTCGAACGGTCGACGACGTCCACGCCGACGACACCTATCAGTTCACAGCGGTCGGCTGGCTGCGCAGTGGACGCCAGCTGCCGGGCCCGTTCGGTCCGCGGAAGCTGCTCGAGGGTGATGTCCTGCTGGTTCGCACGACCGCCGATGAGCTGGCCAGCATTCGCCAGGAGCCAGGTTGGGAGCTCGAACCGGTAGTCCAGTACGGCGAGACGATGCCCGATTCTGAGCACGGGGGCGCACCCGGCGTGCACGACGACGAAGCGGTGCTGGACAAGGTAGTGCAGGCGGTCGTCGCGCCGCGCTCGTCGTTCGAAGGACGGACCGTGGCCGAGGTCGACTTCCGCCGCCGCTACCGCGTCATCGTGCTCGGGATGTGGCGCAAGAGCCAATTCCTGCCGCGTGAGCTGGCCAGGATCACGCTGCACGAGGGAGACGTGCTGGTCCTGCAAGGTAGTGCCGACGCGCTTGGACGCATCACCGCGGACCGAGATTTTCTCTTGCTGACCCCGTTCCAAGCCGAAGTTCGCCGCCCACGCAAAGCTGCCCTGTCGGGCCTGGTAATGGTCGCGACCGTCTTCGGCGCCACCCTGTCACAGGTCGGGTTGGGATTGGCGGCCCTGAGCGGCGCGGTAGCCATGGTCCTGACCCGTTGTTTGACGCCGCGACAGGCGTATCGGGCGGTGGACGTGCGGATGTATCTCTTCGTGGCGGGCGCGATCCCGCTCGGCAAAGCGATGAAGGACACCGGCACTGCCGAGCTGCTTGCCGGCTGGCTGCGGGCCGCCGTCAGCACGTGGGATGAGCGCTTGATTCTGCTGGCGCTGTTTCTGGGCGTCGGCTTGATCGTGCAGTTCATGGGCTCTGATTCGGCGACGGTCGCCGTTTTTGGGCCTGTGGCGATCGCATTAGCGGCGACGCTCGGGCATGCGCCCGAGGCCTATCTGCTGACCGTCGCGATGGCTGCCGTTACGGCCGTTCTGACCCCGATGAGCCACCACAACCTGATCATCTATGCCCCAGGTGGGTATCGGTTTTTCGACTACACGCGAGTCGGCGCGCCGTTGACGCTGCTGCTGGCGGTGGCGACCGCGGTCGTGGCGCCACTCATCTGGACAACTTGACGTCGCTATAGCTCGCGCGGCACGGGCTGTGCGACAAGGCTTTACCGACTCTCTGGGTCACGAAGACCGAAGAAAGGTCGTGGAGAACGATGGCATTCCCTGACCCAAGCCTCGAGCGGCCCCTCGAACGCCCGCGAGGTAACCCCGACAATCTGCAGGACGTAGTTCCTCCGACCGAGCGTAATCTCGACCCCGAGCGCGATCGTGTCGAGCACGGGCTCTCGTTCGAAGGCTCGCGCCCTTTGACTGATGATGAGAAGAAGGCGGCTGACCGCGATGGGCCTGTTGCCGAGCGCGTCTACGCGCCGGCTTCGGAACGGGTGCCGGTTGAGCCGGTCCCTGGCCATCGCGATTTTGTCGAACACATGGACACGCATACGCCCGAGCGCGAGGCGGCTGGGCAGGCAACGCCGAGCCACTCCTCCAGCGAGCCGTCGTTTGCCCGAGTGTCGCGGCCGACCACGCCGCCAACGGCAACGCCGGCGGGGTATGGGTCGGCCATGTCCCACCCGGGCTCCGACATGTACGACAACTACGCCTCGAAGCGCGGTAGTGGCAAACGCCGCCGGCTGTTCATGGGCATCGGCTTTTCCTGGGGCACCGTCATCTGCACGGCCGTCGGGGTGTGGCTGTTCATGCGCTGGCGACGCGAGCGCAACAAACCGATCAATCGCATTCGACGCCAGGCGGTGCAGGCCGTCCAGGCCGCCTCCGAGCTGCGCGAACGGGTCCCGCTGCCAGATGATGCGGCGCGCCCGGCGATGGGTTTGACCACGGCGCTATTGTCGATGCTGGTCGTGTTGTGGCAGCAGTCTCAGGCGCGCTCGCGGAGCGTCGACAAGAAGATGCGCCACCAGGCTGGCAAGGCTTCGTCGCGCGTGAGCGACGCGGCCTCAGACCTCGATTGGCAGAAGCGGCTGATGCACCTCAAAGAGCGCTGGACGCCGGGCCGCGTGGAGCTCGAAAAGGTCTCCATCTCCCGCCACTGACGCCGCTCAGGACGCCCGTGTGCCTCACCAGCCGCGGGCGATCCATTCTTCCAGGTGCGGGCGCTCTGCGCCGATGGTCGTATCGCGACCGTGGCCGGGGTAGATGCGCGTCTCGTCGGGCAGCGTGAACAGCCGGTCGCGGATGCTGGCGATGATTCGTTCGAATCGCACCGGGTCTTTCTGGGTGTTGCCGGGCCCCCCAGGGAACAACGTGTCGCCCGTGAAGAGGTGCGTGCCAATCAAGAAGCACGTTGACCCCGGCGTATGGCCTGGCGTGTGGATCGCCTGCAGCGCATGGTGGCCGAACGCCAGGCTTTGCTGATCGACGATCAATGCATCGGGCTCGATGCTGAGCTGAGCAGCGTCATCAATACCGATCGCGACGGGTGCCTTGAGTAGCTGTTTCAACGTCGCGACGTTCTCGTGGTGATCACGATGGCCGTGCGTGATCACGATCGATTTGACGTGCAGGCCGCTGACCGCGTCGGTGATTTGCTGGGGCTCGTAACCGCCGTCGAGCACGTAGGCCTCGCCACTCTCTTTGTCTGAGACAAGGAAGATGTTGTTCTCGTAGGGCCCGACGTTGCGCAGACAGCGAATGGTCAAGCCGGTGGCCTCGGCAGCGAGCTCTTCGAGCGGCATTACGTTTCCTCCCAGTCTTAGGCCAGTCTCAGGCACGTTCTTCGGTAATTCGCGCACCGAC
>DASYKL010000416.1:0-2084 GCA_035995405.1 Chloroflexota bacterium | reverse complement strand
CGCCTCGAAGTCGGCAGCATCAAGCTGGACATGGCTGAGCACTCTGTAACGAAGTCGGGCCAGCAAGTCAGCCTGACCGTTACCGAGTTCCGCCTGCTGCACTGCCTGATGAGCAATGCCGGCACCGTGGTGTCGACGAGCGCGTTGCTGAAGCAGGTGTGGGGCTATCAGGATCCGGGCGGATCAGACGTCGTACGCGTCACCGTCCATCGCCTGCGCCGCAAACTCGAACAAGATCCAGCGCGACCTAATCTGCTGCACACCATTCCGGGCGTGGGTGTTCTACTTAAGTCGGACGCTGCGCCCGCCGCTAGCTCCGAAGCCATCTAAGACAAGCGATTGGGCGGTTTGCCAGGTGGCGCGCACGGCGGTTGACGATGCTGTCCGCCGCAACCTGCGTTGAGGCGCACTCAACATTCGTTGTGAACTTCTTCACATCGGTTGAGCGAAGTGGCTCACAGCGCTTCTCACAGGTTGAGAACTACTCTTCCAGGCATGATCCCTCACGCCTCCGTGTCAACGCCGCCGCAACACCGAGGTCGAGTTTGTAACGCTGCTGTAACTCATATAGGCGGACTGTACGAGACTGTCACGGTGTCTGTAACGGATGTTTACGTCAGCGCCAACTATGATGCGTTCGCTGCACATGCCAGAGGTAGGAAGGAGGTCCGCGACGAACATGGGTCTGACCGCTGTCTCGGAAACCATGAGTACGCCTAAATCAGCCCAGCCAACCCACGAGCTGACGGTGCTTGCCACCGTCGCGCATGAGCTGCGTGGACCCCTGACCGCGCTGGCCACATCCTCGGAGCTACTGGCCGAAGATTTCCTGCACCTCGACCCCGAGCAGGTCAAAAACATGCTCGAAGCGATGCACCGCCGCACGCTCTGGCTCCAGGGTCTCGTCGAGAATCTGCTGTGCGCCGCGACCATCCGCGAAGGTCGCTTGCAGCTGTTTTCTCAATCGCTCAGCGTGGCTGATCTGCTGGCCGATGTCGACGCGGTCGTCAGTCCGCTGCTCGCCCAGCGCGGTCAGCGTCTGCGCATTCGTCTGGCCAGCCGATTGCCTCAGGTGATCGGCGATAGCCGCCGCTTGAGCCAGGTGCTCGTCAACCTGATCCTCAACGCGAGCAAGTTCGGCGCTCCGAACACGTCGATCGACGTGACGATCACGCTGCGCAACGGTGCCGTTCGCCTGTCGGTCGCCGACCGCGGGCCCGGCGTGCCACCACAGCAAGCGCATCGCCTGTTCGAACCGTACTATCGCGCGCCGGCCACCGCCGGCCTTGGCAAGGATGGTGTCGGCCTGGGGCTGTCCATCGTCAAATCCATCGTCGAGGCGCATGGCGGCCTGGTCGGTGTCGAGAGTCGCCGCGGGGGTGGCGCTCGCTTCTGGTTCTCCATTCCGTGTTCTGGACGCGCCGCGTCCGCCAAATCGCACCTGACCATCGTTCCTTAGACCACTACACCCCAAAAAAGGATTCCCTGATGAAAGTTCTGGTTGTTGACGACGACGTCGATTTGTTGGATCTCATGACCTATGCGCTGCGGCGCGAGGGTTACAACGTTCTCGCCGCCGTCGATGGCCAGCAGGCCTTGCAGCGCTGGGAAAGCGAAAACCCCGACATCGTGTTGCTCGACGGCAACCTGCCCAAGATCGACGGCTTCGAAGTTTGCCGTCGCATCCGCCACGAATCGAAAACACCAATCATCATGCTGACCGCTCGCGACGAGGAAGAAGACATCCTGCGCGGTCTACAGATTGGCGCCGATGACTACATGACCAAGCCGTTCAGCGCCAAGCAGCTCGCCGCGCGCATGAAGGCTGTCCTCCGCCGCTGCCAGACCGATCCCTATCGCCAGCCGGCGAGCCAGGTCAACGTCGGCGACCTCGTCCTGGACTTGCAGTCGCACGAAGTGACCAAGTCGGGCAAACCAGTCCAGCTGACGCGGCTCGAGTTCCGCATCCTGTACATGCTGGCCCTCAACGAAGGCCGCATCATTCCTTACAGCCGCCTGATCGAGTACGCCTGGGGCTACTACGACGAGGGCAACTCGAACCTGCTCAAGACCCACATCTGCCA
>DASYKL010000415.1:0-3011 GCA_035995405.1 Chloroflexota bacterium | reverse complement strand
GGGTGGCCAGCACGTTGGCTTCGATCGCGCCCTCGGGAAAACGCTCGCCGTAGGGCACGTGTTTAGCCGCGGCCAGATGGATCACGATCTCGGGCCGCTGACGTTTCAGGACTCGCTCCAGGCGTCGCCGATCGCGAACGTCCGCCAGCTCGTACGTTAGAGTTGGCCCAGCTGGGCCGAGTGCCCGCTCCAGGCTGAACAATGAGTGCTCGTGATGGTCGAGGAGGGTCAAACTCGCTGGCCCGGCGTGTGCCAGCACCTGCGCTAGAGGCGTGCCGATGCTGCCGGCGGCGCCGGTCAGCAAGACCCGTCGGTCTTTGACGAACGCGGCTGCCAGAGACAGATCGCCGGAAAACTCCGGCCGCCCCAGCAGCAAAGCCACGGCCGGCGCCGGGGCCACGCTGGGTGCCGTACTCAAGCCAGGACCGCCCGCATCCGTCGCAGCGCGTCGCGCATGTAGACCGCGTCGTCGTTGCTGGCCTCGATGGTCTCGGTCACGATATGGCGGGTGTGTTGACCGAGCCAGGCGATCGCGGGATCCAGGTCAAGTTCGCCTTCACCATACGGTAGCCCCTCGCCAAGGATGCCCGCGGCGTTGGAGATCTGCGCGTTCTCCACATGCGGCAGCAAGCTCGCCATATAGCCCACGAGGTCCTCAGCTTCTGCTGGCAACGTGTCGAGATACGCCTTGAGCGGAGCGCTCCAGGCGTAGCGCCGATCGGGCGCCAGACGTCGCGCGTTCAAAAAGAGCCCGGCGTGCGACGTATCCGGCAGCACTCTGAGACCAGGCAGACGCTCGACGAGCCAATGCAAGTCTTCTGAGGCCATGCCGATCGGGGTGAAGCTGAAGTCGGAGCGCCTCATGCGCAGCACCGGTGGCATGTTCTCAACCGTCGGCACCGCTCCAGCATCCTGCATCAGTGTGACGAAACGAGCCAGAAAGGGCAGCGCTTTGTCGAGCAGCCGCTGCCGAAACTCGAGCGTCAGTCTGGACAGGTCGGGGCTGGGTGAGATGACGTGGATGTTCACCGCCTGGGCGCCGATCCGCTCGGCCAGAGTGGCCAGTCGTTCGATGACCAGCAGGTCAACCGCGCTCTCACGCGTGACGTCGAAGTCGGCGCCGTCGAGCGAATCGACCGGCCCTTCGATCAACCAGGCAAACCCCGCTGGTGCCTCGGCATTTTGAATACGCTCCGCGACCGTGTTGAGGGTGGCGGGCGTATCAAGGTCGGCGGCCGCCAGATACAGCTCGAGACCGTCGGGCCAGAGGTCGTCGATCGGCCGCAGCCGGTCGGCGAGCTGCGCGGCCGTCGGCCGCGCCTTCAGGCAGAGTTTTGTCTGAGCCATTCGATGTACTGCTGCAAGCCCTCGCGGAGCTGGATGCATGGCGCGTAGCGCAGCTCGTTCCGGGCGCGCGAGATATCGGCGACCAGGTCGCGCCCGGGCGGCTCGCTTAAACGCTCTTCGATTGGCGACGTCGAGCCGCTCAATTCTTTGATCAACCTTGCCAACTCGCTGAAGGACGTGCCGAGTCCCGTCGCCACGTTATAGATACGGTGTCGTCGATCGGCGGGTTGGTCGACCGCCAGGGCAATCCCGCGAGCGACGTCCCGCACGTCGGTGAAGTCGCGCTTGCCCGCGGACTGGATGGTCAGCGGTTCAGCGTTGAGTGCGGCTTGCAGAAAGATGGTGACGACGCCGCTGCCGCCGTTGGCCTGCTGCCCCGGCCCGTAGACAGAGAAGAAGCGCAACACCCGCGTCGTGACGCCGAACTGCTCAGTGGCCATACGGCACCACAATTCGGCGACCCACTTGGCGTAGCCATACGGACTGTCGGGCGCGAGCGTGTCGTTCTCAGCGCACAATTGCGGCTGTAACGGATACACCCGCTGGCTGGAGGCCAGCACGAACACCGCGTTCGCCGCCCGCGCCGCCTGCAACGCATGCAATGCGCCCGTGGCATTGAGCTGGGCGTAGCCGAGTGGGTCGCGTCGTGATTCGCCCACGTCGCCGCGCCCCGCCAGATGCACCACCGCCCGACACCCCTGTGCGGCCTGGCACAGTGCCTCAACATCCTTCCGAACATCGCCACGGAGATGCTCCACGTTCGGTTTCAGCGCCCGCTCTGCAGCCGCCTTTTCCGCCGCGCTGTCCCCTTCGGCTCTGTCGTTGGACTTCCGATCTGCATCCGCTGCGCTGTCCCGTTCGGCGTCGGTGCTGAACTTCCGCTGTGCGTTTGCCTTCGTGGCCCGATCTGCTGCCGCCCGAGGGTCTCGTTCGGCTTTCGCCCTGGACATCCACTCTGCTTCCGCCGCGCTGTCAGGCGCGGCGCGCTGAAACGTTCGCACCGCCTCGCCACGTCGGACCAGTAGCTCGACCGTGTGTCGCCCGATCAGTCCCGACGCGCCCGTGACCAGAATCGTCATCGACCCTGCGTCTGCGCGAAAAAGTCCAGCACCGGCCCGATGCTGGTCGCCAGGCTGTGGCGAGGCCGAAAGCCGTCAGCGGCCAGGCGTGACTCCACGGTATAGCCCGCTTCCGAGGACGCCGCGCCGTCGATGCGCACCCAGGTCCCGCGGTCGTGCGCTGCTCGCTGCACCGTTCTGGCGAGCTGACCAATGGTCGCGACTTCCGGCGCAGCATTGACAATCTCGTACGTCAGCACGCGCTGCGCCGCCGCCAACAGCGCGTCCGCCGCGTCCTCGACATGAATGAACGCCAGAGGCCGATCCTCGAGGACCCGCAAGACCTCGCCCTCGACCGCGCGTTGACAAAACAGGTTCGGCACGGTCATGTACGACGGTGACGTCTTCATGATCGGCGATAACCCATAGGTCACGCCCAATCGCACTGACACAAACGGCAACCCAAGCATCCGCGCCAGCTGTTCGACATACACCTTGCTCAAGTGCGACAGATCGCCAACTTTGCCATAGGCCGTCTCTTCACTGACGGTCTGCCCGATCAGGTCGTCGCCATACACGCGGAAGGAGCCGCCGAACGCAACCCGG
>DASYKL010000414.1:0-5329 GCA_035995405.1 Chloroflexota bacterium | reverse complement strand
CGTGCTGCGCGCGTCGTTGCCGCGTAACAGGCCGGTCCACAGGGCGTGGCCCGGGTTCGAGGTAATCGTCTCGATGCGGTTGCCCGCACCGTCGAGTCCCATGGCCCAGAATCGACCGGCCTCATCGGTCATGGCCAGGCGTTCCAGGAATTGCTGGCGGGTGCGCTCGGCCAGGCCGCGTTCCACGCGTTCTTTGTCGGGCTCGCCGAGATGGCCGTACAGGTCGGCCATTTCGCGGTGCGCGGCATAGGCGTAGGCCTGCACTTCAGCCAGAGCGATCGGTGGCTCGGCGAGCGAGCCATCGCGGTGGCTAGCGGAGTCGGGCGAGTCTTTCCAGCCCTGGTTGCGGATGCCTTCGGGCGAGCGACTGTGGTACTCGACGAAGCCATCGCCATTGCTGTCGCCGTAGTCGCGCATCCAGGCCAGAGCGGCCTCGGCATTCGGCAGTAAACCGCGGGCGAGATCGAGGTCGCCGCTCCAGCGGACATACTCGCCTAGCGCCACCAGAAACAGCGGTGTCGCGTCGACGCTGCCGTAGTACGGGCTGTGCGGTACGCGGTGCAGGCGGGCCAGCTCGCCGAGGCGCACTTCGTGCAGGATCTTGCCTGGCTCTTCGTCGCGGAAATCGTTCACCTCCGTGCCCTGGTGGCGCGCTAAAAAACGTAGCGTGCCGGCGGCGATAGCCGGACGCAGGGAGAGCGTCTGCATTGCTGTGATCAGGCTGTCGCGGCCGAACGGCACGGCGAACCAGGGGATCCCCGCCGTCGGCACCAGGTCATCGTCCACGTTGTCGATGAGCAACCGCAGGTCTTGCATCGCGCGGCGGATGAGCTGATCGAATAGCTCGTGGTCGGTCTCGATCTGTGTTGACGACGACCGCCATTCGTCATACGAGTCGCGCATGCCGACGAATGCGGCGTCGAGCATGCGGCCCCGCTCGACTTCGCCACCGGCATAGGCCATGGCCGACCCGTTGCGGTGGCCAGCTACGACGGATGGGGCATCACCAGCGTCGGGCGCGACACGGACCGTGATCGACCGATATTCGCCTGGCGGCAGGGCCATCGAGAAGATCGCGGCCGCGATTGGCGGCACCACGTGGCCTTCCTCGCGGGGATCGTTCCAGAGCGCCACACCTGGCAGCGTTTCGGTTGGCCCGAGCTTTCGCAGGCGGTCGTTAACGATGTGGACGGAATCGGGCGGTGGGTCGAACGTGATCAGGGTGTGCCGCTCGAGGCCGTCGCTGCCGCGGTAGCCCAGCAAGGCGCCGTCAGGCAAGACTTCGATCGGCTTGACTTCACCCTGAGCGAGGCCGCTGTCGTTGGGGAAGTAGCCGCGTACTTCGAACATGTCGCGGAAGTCGGAGCCGAACGTGAAGCGGACGGACAGCTCGACCGCGTGCGTGTTGTAGTTGAACAGGCCGAGGCGTTCATGCAGGCCGTCGTCATGCAGGAAGCGATTGCGGCGAATGCTGATCGTGCGCGGTTCGGCCACGACTTCGCCGGACGAGCCAAGCAACGTGTCGTTGGCGAACTGCAGGTTGCTCATGAAGCTCAGCTCACCGGACGCGGACAGCAGCGTCAGACGGGTGCCGCTCATGTCCATCTCGAACAAGCTGAGATGTCGCGTGTCGCGGAAGTACAGGCCGTGCCCTTCGAGGTTGAGGGCCTTGACATCGCCAGCGCGATCGGCGACCAGGAAGATCTGGCCTTCTTTGAGCACGCTCCGTTCGAGGACGGAGCCGGTTTGGACAGTCGCCATGGGGGTCGCTTTGCTCGCGGAGCTGGGAGTTAGGAGTTGGGGGCTGGGGTTAGCTTGGTCGATGTCAGCGGTCGCATCTCATCTCCTCCAGCCCCAACTCCCAGCTCCCATCTCCCAGCTCCTAAAGCTGAATGATTTCTTCGCGGGCTTCGCCTACGCCGATCAGCTGTACGGGCGCCTCTAGCAAAACTTCCAGGCGGCGGACATACGCCTGGGCGTGCGGCGGCAGGTCAGCCCAGCCGCGGGCGCCTTTCAGCGGTTCTGCCCAGCCCTCGAACGTCTCGTAGATGGGCTTGCAACGCTGCAGGGTCTCCACCTGGCTCGGGAAATAATCGAGCTGTTCGCCGTCAACTGCATATGCCACGCAAATCTTGAGCTCAGGTAAGCCAGCCAACAGATCCAACCGCGTCAGTGCCACGCCATCGAAGGCATTGACGCGCGACGTGTGCCGCCCAGCAACCGCGTCGAACCATCCCACGCGCCGTGGCCGACCGGTGGTCGTGCCGTACTCATGGCCAATCTCGCGAATCCGTTCGGAGGTCTCGTCGAACAATTCGCTCGGAAATGGCCCCTCACCGACGCGGCTGCAATAGGCCTTGTACACGCCGATAGCGCGTGTCAGCCGTCGCGGCCCGACGCCGGACCCCTGCAGCAGCCCAGCAACCGTGCAATGGCTGCTGGTGACATACGGATACGTGCCATGGTCCAGGTCGAGCAATGTGGCGTGGGCGCCTTCGAGCAGGACCTGTCGACCACGCGCGACCGCCTCGTCGATCAACGGCTGCGTCTCAGCAATGAACGGCTTGAGCCGTTCGGCGTACGCCAGATACTCGTCAGCCATGGCCTCGACATTGGGTCGCGCGACCCCGACGGCGGCTAGCTCGTGGTACTTGCGGTCCAGTACGAACTGCAGCTTCTCGCGGAATCGCGCCGGGTCGAGCAGGTCACCAACACGCAGGCCGATGCGACGTGACTTGTCGACATACGTCGGACCGATGCCGCGGCCAGTCGTTCCCAGCCGTTGGCCTTCGCGGGCGTCATCTTCGGCTTTGTCGAGGCTCTGGTGGTACGGCATCACCAGGTGTGCGGCGGTGCTGACGCGGAGGCCGCTCGTGTCGATCTCACGCTGGCCGAGCTCGTCGAGCTCCGCCACCAGCAAGCCAGGATGGACGGCGACGCCCGGCCCGATCACACACAGGGCACGGGGATTGAAAATTCCGGCGGGGATCAGATGAACGGCGAAGCGGCCCTGTTCGTTGACGACGGTGTGGCCGGCGTTGGCGCCACCGTGGCCGCGAATGACCAGGTCGGCATCGCGTGCCAGCAGGTTGATGACTTTGCCTTTGCCCTCATCGCCCCAGTGGCCACCTACCACGGCAGTGACGGGCATCAGGGATACCCTCGGCCGCTGCCACTCGCGAAGCGCTGTCGGTCGGAGTAGTTCTGCTGGTAATACGCCTGATGATGTGCGCCCGCTTTGATGGCGCGCCACCATGGCTCATTGTCCGTATACCACTCGACGGTCTCTTCCAGTCCGGCCCAGAAGCTCCACCGCGGCTGCCAGCCGAGCGCTTGCAGCTTCGCTGCGTCGACTCGATAGCGACGGTCGTGGGCCGGGCGGTCAACCACGTACTCGATCAACGCGTCGGCTTTTCCGGCTTTTCCAAGGAGGGACAGGATCCGACAGGACACTTCCAGGTTGACGGGCATGTCCGCTTCCTGCTCGGGGCTGCCGATGTTGTAGACCTCGCCCAGTGTCCCGCGGCGCAGCACGGTGTCGACACCGCTGGCGAAATCACTGACGTGGGTCCATTGTCGCCGTTGCTGGCCGTCGCCATACACCGGCAGGGCCTGATCATCGATGGCATTGGTCACGTGCAAGGGGATCAGCTTTTCGGGATACTGATACGGCCCGTAGGCGTTCGCGCCCCGGACAATCAGCGCTGGTAAGCCGTACGTCTTGTGCGCCGCGAGGACCAGCAGCTCGCCGCCAGCCTTGGCAGCCGAGTAGGGACTCGTGGGATCGAGTCGATCTCCCTCGCGCGACGCACCCTCGAGGACCGCCCCATAGACCTCGTCCGTGCTGACCTGGACGAAGCGCTCGATGCCAGCTTTGCGCGCCTCCTCGGCCAGGTTCCACGTGCCGAGCACGTCGGTTTTGACGAACGCATCCGGCTCGAGGATGCTGCGGTCGACGTGCGTTTCGGCGGCGAAGTTCACCACTGCCTGAGCGCCTTCGAGCGCCACGCTTACGGCCGCGACGTCGCCGATATCGCCTTCGACGAAGCGGTAGCGCGGATCACTCGCCACGGGCGCCAGATTGGCCAGGTTGCCGGCGTAGGTGAGCTTGTCGAGGACGGTCACTTCATCCGCGGGATAGCGGGCCAGTGTCTGGCGGACAAACTCAGAGCCGATAAAGCCGGCTCCGCCGGTCACGACGATGCGCATCAGCAGGCCAGGACAGGAGTGAGTGGCGCAGGCTTGTTCGCGCCGTGCTGCCGGACGTGGTCCACGACCTCGTAATAGACGTCGATCGACTCACCGGCGTCGCCCCAGTAACCGTCGATGACGTCGTACTCCATGATGCCGCGGTCGACGTAGGCGTTGTTTACGTCGGTGATCTCGAGCTCGCCGCGACCTGATGGTTTGAGTGTGCGGACGATCTCGAACACCGCCGGGTCGTACATGTAGATGCCAATGACGGCGTACGGGCTAGGCGGCGTTTCGGGTTTTTCGCGGATGTAGGTTAGCTTGTCGTCTTTGCCAAAAATCGGCACGCCGAGATGCTTGAGATGGCTGGGGTCGTCCATCCGCTTGAGCAGCAGCCGTCCACCAGCCGATTGGTTGAGGAAATGCTGGACATACGGCGCGATGGTCTGGCCGAGGATGTTGTCGCCAAGCATGACCACGACCTTGTCACCGTCCACGAAGCTCTCGCACAGACCGAGCGCTTCGGCGATGCCGCCGGCCTGGGCCTGATAGGAGAACTGCAAACGCCGCAACCCGAACTCGGTGCCATTGCCCAGCAATGGCAGGAACTCGCCCGCGTGGTTGCCGCCGGTGACGACCATGATCTCGTCGATACCTGCCGAGACGAGCGTCTCGATCGGGTAAAAAATCATTGGTTTGTCGTAGACGGGCAGCAGATGCTTGTTGGTGATCCGCGTAAGCGGATGGAGCCGTGAGCCGGTGCCCCCGGCGAGGATGACGCCTTTCATGGTGACCTCAGTACTCAGTAGCGGTAGAGCTTGTCGTCGCCGCGGACGTCTGTCAGGACTACGCCGATGATGTTGGCATTGACGCGATCGAGCTGCTCGCGCGCACGGCGGGCCATATCGCGCTTGGTCGCACCCGCGCAGACCACCAGCAGCATGCCTTCCAGCCGTGGTGCGAGTACGGCCGCGTCAGCCAGAGCACCTGCGGGCGCGGTATCGACCAGCACAAAATCTGACTGTGCGCGTGCCTGTGACAGCACGTGATCGAGTCGCCGCGAGGCGAGGGCTTCGAGCGGATTCGCGGGCGATGGACCACCAGCGAGGAGTCGAACGCCCGGCGCGAGCGTGTCCTG
>DASYKL010000413.1:0-25528 GCA_035995405.1 Chloroflexota bacterium | reverse complement strand
CTGGGCGTCGACGTGCTCTACACGGTGTTGGACCCACGTATTCGGCTCGAGGGGCGCCAGTGACTTTTGCTGCCGGCCCGGCCACCGTCGCTGCGCCCGAGGTTGTTCGCGCTGGCGAGGCCGCGTGGAGGCCAACCAGGCGGAAGTCCACCCCGTGGGGTCGCAACTCGACACGGGCCGGTGCCTTCCTGGTGGCACTGGTTGTCGCGACGGCAGTGTTGTCGCTCGTCTGGACGCCTCATGCACCAGGTGGCCAGGATCTCGATCGCAGTCTGCTGCCGCCGGCCTGGCTGGCGGATGGCAGCCCTGCCTTTCCATTGGGCACGGACCTGAACGGCCGCGACTTGCTGAGCCGCATCATGGTTGGGGCGCAGGCCAGCCTGTTTGTCGGACTGGCGTCTGTCGTCATCGGCGGCCTGATTGGTCTGAGCCTGGGCCTCGTCGCCGGCTACTTCGGGAATTGGGCCGACGCGGTGATCATGCGCCTGGTCGACATTCAGCTCTCCTTGCCGGGGGTGCTGCTGGCAATCGCGATTCTGGCTGCCACCGGCAAAGGACTCTTCAATGTGGTCCTGGTACTCGGTTTCGTCAGCTGGGTGCAGTACGCGCGGTTGGTGCGCGGGTCCACCCTGGCCGCGCGCGGCCAGGAGTACGTTTTGGGGGCCCAAGCTGTCGGCGCCACCAATGTCCGCATCATGGCCCGCCACATCCTGCCGAATATCGCCGGGCCGTTGATGGTGGTGGCGACCATAAATGTCTCAACCAACATCCTTTCTGAGGCGGCGCTGAGTTATCTCGGCGTCGGCGTGCCGCTGTCGACCGTGACCTGGGGTGGGATGCTCAATGAGGGCAAGCAAGTCTTTGGTGCAGCCTGGTGGAACGCACTGTGGCCAGGCCTGGCGATCCTGCTGACCGTCTTTGGTACGAACCTGCTTGGTGATGGCCTGAGCGCCGACTGACGCGTACCGGTGTAGGCTAATGCCTCCAAAGTCAGAAGGGACAACCATGACCGCCGATCGCCGTCCGTTGAGCCGCCGTGACGTCATCCGTATGGGGGCCTTGCTGGGTGTCACCATGGCTGGCGGCGTGCTTGCCGCTTGCGCGCCAGCCGCACCAGCCCAGCCCACCCCGGCGTCCGCCGCGGCCAAGCCGACTACAGCCGCACCTGCAACGGCTGCACCGGCCGCTGCGCCGACTGCTGCCCCTGCCGCAGCCGCGAAGCCGACGACGGCGCCTGCCGCCGCGCCGCAAACGGCTACGGGCGCGCAGCCGAGCGGCACGTTGACTATTGCCCAGGGCGTCGACGCCGAAAGCCTCGACCCATACGTGACCACCAGCGGCGCCTCGAAAGGCATGCTGTGGACCATCTACGACCGGCTGATCCTGCGGGATCTGGATCTGTCGCTCAAGCCTGGGTTGGCGACGAGCTGGAAAACGCTCGATGACAACACCTGGCAGCTGACCCTGCGCCAGGGTGTCAGTTTTCACAACGGCGAGCCGTTCAACGCGGACGCTGTCAAGTTCAGCTTTGCCCGCTACGTCGACCCGACGATCAAGAACGGCTACGCCACGCTGCTGAAGCCGGTGACCGAGGTGCAGATCGTCGACCCGTACACCGTCAACATCAAGACCAGCGAACCGTTCGCCGAGCTGATCGAGACGCTGGCGCAGTACGTCGAGATGTTGCCGCCCAAAGCAGCGGCCGAACCCAATGCGGTGGCGTCCAGAGCGATTGGCACCGGGCCGTACAAGTTCGTGTCATGGACGCCGAACGACCGATTTGTCGTCCAGGCGGCGGGGCCGCACTGGAGCGGCCAGCCCCGCCTGCAGCAAGTCATCTTCCGCCCGATTCCAGACGCCACGGCGCGCATCAATGAGCTCAAGAGCGGTGGCGTCGACATCATCACCAACGTGCCGCCGCTCGAGATCGGCAATTTGCAGAACGCGGCCGGCATCAGCCTGGCTCGGGCGACCAACGCCGGTTCGATCATCCTGATCCCGAGCTTCACGAATACGGACGTGTTCAAGACGAAGGAAGTGCGTCAGGCGCTGCAATACGCCATCGACAAGGACCAGCTCATCAAGGTTGTCTTACGTGGTGAAGCGGTGCCGATGACCAGTCCCTTTCCCAAAGGCGTGGTGGGCGGCAACGTCGCCTCGCTGCAGCAATATCCGTACGACCCTGACAAGGCCAAAGCGCTTTTGGCGCAAGCAGGCTACCCGGACGGTTTCAGCTTCACGTTTAAAGCACCAGATGGGCGCTATCTGCAGGACAAAGCGATTGCCGAGGCGATCACCGGGCAGCTGGCCAAAGTCGGTATCAAAGCCGAGCTCGAAACGGTCGAGTGGAGCACCTACGTCCAGGGCATCGTTGGTCGCAAGTACGAGCTGTTCTTGTTGAGCCAGGGTGGGCTGCAGGTTGGTCCGGCGGTGCAAACCAACTGGAGCAGCCGCATCAAAGGCATCGCCTGGCAGGGCTATACCAATTCGGCCGTGGATGAGCTGATCGACAAGGCCGCTCAGCAGGTCGATGGCGCGCAGCGTCAGGCAACGTACGAGCAGTTGATGAAGACGGTCTGGGAAGATTCACCGTGGATCTACCTGTACCACCAGCAAGACATCTACGGTGTCGGCTCACGGGTCAAGAACTTTCTGCCCACGTCGGAGGCGGTGGTTCTGCTCGGCAACACGCAGGTGTCGGCGTAGCGTGCGGACGCTGCTGACGAACTGCACCGTCATCCCCGGCGACGGGAGCCCGGCCATCAGCGACGCGGCGGTCCTGCTGGAAGACACGCGTATCCTCGCCGTCGATCGGCGGGCTGCGCTCGGGCCGCTCGTCGATGACGCCAGGGATGTGCAGGTGCGCGACCTCTTCGGTCGCTGGTTGATGCCTGGCTTGATGGACATGCACGTTCACCTGAGCCTGGCGCTGCCTGGTCCGGCGTCGCTGGCCGCGCAGCTGGAATCGGACATGGCGCTCACGACACGCGCGTACCGCAATGCGCTGGACGCCCTCCAGGCGGGGGTAACGTTTTTGCGGATGGTCGGCGATGCCCGCCACGTCGACCTGGAGCTCAAAAAGGCCATCAACAATGGCGTGTTGGCAGGACCGCGGCTGTTTTGCGCAGGCCAGGCCGTCATCGTGACCGGTGGTCATGGCTTTGGTCGCGGCACGCTCGAAGCGGATGGCGCCGAAGGATTTCGTTCTGCTGTCCGCGCCCAGCTACGCGCGGGCGCTGACGTGATCAAGCTGTGTATCACGGGGGGCATCGCGGGCGAGCACGAGCAAATCCGCGACTCGCAAGCGACCTATGCCGAGATGGAGGCAGCCTGCGAAGCGGCACACAATGCCGGACGTCGGATCACTGCCCATGCGGGTTCGGCGCGGGCAATCTCGGAGGGCATCCGTGCCGGGCTCGATTGCATCGAGCATGGCTACTTTCTCGACCAGCCAACGGTCGAAGAGATGGCCAAGCGCGGGGTATATCTCGTCCCTACGTTGTCGGTGAGTCGGGCGGAAGACTACATGCGGCGGATCGGCTGCCCGCAGTGGATGATCGACAAGTCCTTACGCGCGGGCGAAGACCACCTGCGCAGCTTTCAGATGGCCCTCGAGGCTGGGGTCAATATCGCCATGGGGACGGACATGCTGCCCGCCGACCCGTACGACGGGACTCTGGCGGTGTACCGCGAGATCGAGTGGATGGTCTCAGCTGGCATGCGACCGATCGACGCCTTGCGTGCGGCGACGTTGTCTGCCGCCGAGTTGTGCGGGGTTGACGATCGGCTGGGGTCCGTATCGGCTGGCAAACTAGCTGACCTGGTGGCCATGCCAGGGGACCCGTTGGCCGATATCCGCGCGTTGCGCGGGATTGACTTTGTCATGAAAGACGGCCAGGTCGTACGTGACGGCTGCGCCGACTGGCCGACCTGAACCTCAAGCTCCAAGCCTCACATAACTGGCTACTCGGCGAGAGCAGTATTTCGGCGGCGTTGATTCCGGACGAGTGGTAGAACTGCCTCGCATCTGGGAACACGAGGAAAGGAGGTGGCGCACGTGTCTGATATGACCGGCATGCCCAGGCTGACCAGCCTGAGCCACGGCGCAGGTTGAGCCTGCAAGCTCAGCAAGACTGAGTTGGCGCAGGTGCTGCGCCATCTACCACCCGTTTTCGATGCGAATGCGCTCGTCGGCGCCGCGCTCGCGGACGACGCGGCCGTCTATCAGATCAGCCCGGATGTGGCGCTGGTCGCGACGGTCGACTACATCACGCCCGTCGTCGATGACCCCTTTACGTGGGGCGGTATCGCCGCGGCCAACGCGCTGAGTGACGTGTATGCGATGGGCGCCCGACCGATCTTTGCGCTGAACCTGGTCAATTTTCCGCGCGATACGCTGCCACTCGAGGTGCTCGAGCGAGTCATCCAGGGCGGTGCCGCGAAAGTCGCCGAAGCCGGTGTGGCTGTGCTGGGCGGGCACAGCGTGGACGATCCTGAGCCGAAATTCGGCCTGGTCGCGCTGGGTACCGTGCATCCATCGAAGATCATTCGCAATGTGGGCGCACGCCCCGGTGACGTACTGATTTTGACCAAGCCGCTCGGCATCGGTATTCTCACAACCGCCATCAAGCGGGGCCTCGCTGCTGAGGCCACCATCGCCCGAGCGGTGAACGTCATGGTCGCGCTGAATCGAGCGGCTGGCGAAGCCATCGTGGCTGCCGGCGCAGCGGTCCACGCAGCGACCGACGTGACCGGCTTTGGCCTCCTCGGCCACCTCTCAGAAATGCTCGGCGCTGGCGACGTGGGGGCGCGCATCCAAGCCGAACGGGTCCCGGTGCTCGAAGAGGCGTGGGCGTTCGCCCGAGACGACGTGGTCCCCGGTGGCTCGCGGCGCAATCTCACCTCGGTCGAAGGCTTCATGGACTGGTCGGAGCGCCTCGAGCCAGTCCAGCGGCTTGTTCTGGCAGATGCGCAGACGTCGGGTGGGCTGCTGATCGCCGTCACGCCAGACGCCGCCGCCGCGCTCCTGGCGGACCTGCAGTCGCGGGGCGTCGCAGCCGCTACAGCCATCGGCTGGTTCACCGATCGCGTTGGCCGCATCGAAGTGCTTTGACGTCTGCACTCGGGATTCAGCTGGACCGCGCTGCCGGCCGACGCTATCCGCTGGGCCAACAAGTGGTCGACGAGCTGCGCCGGCGAGTGCAAGCCGGCTCGCTCGGACCCGGCCAACGGCTGCCACCTGTACGTGGGCTGGCCTCGTCGCTAGGCGTGACGCCGGAGACGGTCGCGGGCGCGTACAAGCGTCTGGTCGACGAGGGCTACCTGCGCGGTGAGATCGGCCGCGGGACCTTTGTCGCCGCCCCGCCCCTGCGCGCTGAAGAAGATCCGCTGGCCCCGTTTGAAGCTGGCGGGGCATTGCCGCCTTTCGCCAACCCGACCATCAGTCCGGGCCCACCAGCGCATCGCGATTTGCTGCGCCTGGCCAGCCAACCTGGCGTCGTGTCATTCGCCGCCAGCGTCGCCGCGCCAGAGCTCGCGCCCGTCGAACCCTTGCGGCGGGCAGTCTCTGACGTGCTCCTCGCGGAAGGCGGCAGCGCGTTGCAGGTTGGCCCGACGCAAGGCTACGCGCCACTTCGCGCGTCCATCGCCGACTTGCTGCGGCTCCGCGGCATCACCGTCGACGGCAGCGTGGTCTGCATCACCAGTGGCTGCCAGCAAGGCATCGACCTGGCGGCGAAAGTGTTTGTTGCCGCGGGCGACACGGTCCTGGTCGAGCAGCCGAGCTTTCTTGGTGCGCTCGAAGCGTTTCGGGCCCGCGGGGCGCGGGTTATCGGGGTGCCGATCGAATCCGACGGCTTGCGGGTCGATGCCTTGCCGGCGCTGATCCAGCGGCATCGGCCCAAGCTGCTCTATTGCATGCCGACCTATCAGAATCCAACCGGTCGAAGCTTGAGCGCGGAAAAGCGGCGTGCCCTGTTGCGTACGGCGGCCGCGTACGACCTACCGATCGTCGAGGACGACTCGGCGGGCTTCATCCATCTTGAGGGCAGCGCCGCGCCACCCGCGCTCAAGGCCGAGGATGGCGCCGGCTATGTCATCCACCTCGGCACGTTCTCCAAGCTCATCGCCGCCGGCTTGCGGCTCGGCTGGCTGGTGGCGGATCCGCCGGTATTCGAAAAGTTGGTGGCAGCGAAATACGCCAGCGACCTGTCCTCAGATGCCCTGGTCCAACGGGCCGTGCAGCGTTTGCTCGCCGACGGTTCGCTCCTGGAACACCTGACGCACGCTCGCCAGGCCTATCGCCAGCGGCGCGACCTGCTGGTCGAGGCGCTGCGCCGGCCAGGTGCGCTGCCGGCCGAGGCGAGCTTCGATACCCCAGAGGGAGGTTTCAACGTCTGGCTCGACCTGCCCCGCGGCGGCCCTACGTCGACTGAGCTGTATCTCGAGGCCGTGCGGCGTGGCGTCGCGTTCGTACCCGGACCGTTCTTCTTCAGTGCTGGCGGTGGCGGCCCCACCTCGTCTGCGGCGCTGCGAGGCTTGCGCCTCAGCTACTCCGCACTCGGGCCTGAGGAGATCGAACGCGGAGTTGGCCTCCTTGGCGACGCGTTGCGAGCAGTACTCGGCAGCAGTCGCGGCGCGGAGTCGGTCGTCTATTGAGTTGGCGTCTGCAACAGCGGCGGTTGGCCAGGCACTTTCGAACCGCTGACCAGTGTTGTTCCGCTGCTGTCGACGACCGTCAGATTGGCGCTGGCATTCGGGTAGTACTGGCCCAGCAGCAGCAGCGCGGCGACCATTGCCGCCTGGCGGCCGCGTGGATCGACCTGGGCGAAGGTGCCCTGGATATCCGTGCCTTTGACGTCGACGTTGAGCACGGCTTCGTTGGTTGCGCCAGGCGGGGTGGTCTGCAAATCGACCGTGCAGCCTGCCAGCAGCGCTTTGAGCTGCAGGTTGATCGCTTGTGGATCGGCCAGCACGCTGGTAACCAGGGTGGCTCCCGCTTGGGCGGTGGCCTGCACGCCCGGCAGGGCAGTCTGCAAGCCTGGCAGGGCTGTTTGGGCGGCGGCTACTGCCGTTTGGGCGCCCTCGACCGACGAGCGCGCCTCACAGCCGCCGCCGACACCGAGCGCTAGCAGGGTGACTATGGTTGTGACAAGTGCACTACTCAGTCGTTGACGGCGTTCGTTCACGGCTCAGATAATCGCGCACTGAGGCGGCCGGGTACCCAAACATGCAGCTCGTTGCTAACCAGCAGCTGGTAAAGAACCGCGTCCGTCTAGGACTGGGCTTCCATATCGGCGCGCTGGCCGTCTTTGCCCTCGGGCTGGCGCTCTCGACGCGCGCCGATCCCACCCGTGAGCTGCCGTGGGAATCCTGGGTGGCGATCCTGTTCGGTCTGCTGCTGTACACGCTTGGCCAGACCCAGCTCCGCCGCTGGGGTCCGCGCAACCGCCAGGAGGAGAACCTGGGCAAAGCCATCCGCATGCTCGACGAGCGCTACAAGCTGTATGCGTTCCTCTCGTCGTCATTGCCTGATTACATCCTGGTCAGCCCGGCCGGCGTGCAAGTCCTGGTGGTCCGCCAGGAAGGCGGCCAGGTGTCGTGCGTGCGCGATGTGTGGAAGACCAGCTCCGGCTCGCGTTTCACACGTCTGCTCGGGCCATCGCTGGGCAACCCGTCGGCGGACGCCGCGCGCCAGCTGGAAAAAGTTCGAGCGGTGCTGCACAGCCACGGGTTGATGGACGTGCCCATGTCGGCCGTGATCGTCTTCACCAACCCGAAAGTGCAGCTGCGCGTCGAAGGCTGCAGCGCGACGATCACCCGCGATACCAAGCTCGAGGATGTTCTCCGCCGGCTGGTGGGCAAGGGGCGCAATGTGGCGCTCACGACTGGCCGCATTCGGGAAGTACAGCGAGTCTTCGACGAACGCATGCAGGCGGCGCGCAGCTGGCGCTGACGCGCCGCTGTATCACTGCTGATGCTGCTTCGCGGCTGGTTCTTCATTTTCTGCGCGTTGGCGCTGGCGACCCTGGTGTTGCTCGAGCCCGCCGCGGCCGCCTCACCTGACGCGACGCTGCTCGTCACTCTCGCCGCCTCCGCTTCACCAGCCATTGCCGAGCGCGCCATCGCGGCCACCGGTGCGACCGTCCTCGAACGCCTGAAACCCTTGGCGGTGTATCGGGTCAGCCTACCCGCGGACAGCGTGGACGCGGTGATCGGCACGCTGCGCGGGCGATCCGACCTGATCAAGTCCGCCGAAGTCGAAGGGGAGCAGGTCGCCCAGGTCACGCCCAACGACGCCCTGTACAAGGCGTTCCAATGGAATCTGCGGCGCATCGGCATGGAGCAAGCCTGGGATCTGCGCCCGAGCGCCACGGATGTGATTGTCGCCGTCCTGGACACGGGTGTTGATCTGAACCACCCCGACCTGCGGCCGAACTTGCTTCTCGATCAGGGGTACGACTTCCTCAACGACACACCGACGCCGCAGGATGATGAATCACATGGCACCGCGGTCGCAGGCATTATTGGAGCGGTCGGCAACAACCACGAGGGCGTTACCGGCATCGCCTGGCACGTCAAATTGCTGCCCATCAAAGCCCTCAACGCGCAGGGTCGTGGCCCCGACAGCGCCATGGTTAAAGCGATCCTGTATGCGGCTGACGCCGGCGCGAAAATCATCAACATCAGCTCGACAGGTACGCGCTATTCGGCGGCACTCGAGACGGCCGTGCAGTACGCCCAGGAAAAAGGCGCGCTGGTCGTCGCCGCGGCAGGCAACACCGGCGATCGCGACAACGCGGTCAATTACCCGGCTGCATTCGACGGTGTGCTGGCCGTTGCCGCGATTGACGATAAAGATCAGGTCGCATCGTTCTCGCAGCGGCAGTCCTACGTCGCCCTAGCCGCGCCAGGCGTGGACGTGCCTAGCACGGCCTGGGCGGGCGCCGGGCGAGGCAATTACGCCAGTCAGTCCGGCACCTCGATTGCTGCGCCGCACGTGTCCGGCGCCGCGGCGGTGTTGTGGGCTTTACGCCCCGACCTGGCCGCAGGCGATATCGCGACCGCGCTGCGAGCGAGCGCCGATCGCGTCCCGGCGACGAACGCTACCGGTCAGGCGTACGGGGCCGGCATCCTGAATGTGGCCCATGCGGTCGCGAATCTGCGCCTGGGGGTCCCACCGCGCAGCGCTGACACGGTCACGCTCCAACCGAATCGGCCCGCGACGGCCGAAGTCCCACCGCAGCCGCTGATACCTGCTGAACAGCGGCGCTGGTACTTCGCCGAAGGCAGCACCAGAACGCCGTTCGAAGTGTCGTTCGCCATGCAGAACCCCAACACCGTGCCGACGGTCGCGCACTTCCTGTTCGTGACGCCAGAAGGCAAGCAGACGCCCTATGACATGCGCCTGGACGCCAGCTCGCGTATGACGTTGCGGGCCAATGAGGTGATGCCGAACGCCGAGTTTGCGACCATCGTGACGACCGATCTGCCCGTCTACGTCGAGCGCTCGATGTACTTCGGCCATGATGGCCACTCCGCGCCCGGGGCGCGTCAACCATCGAAAACCTGGTATCTCGCCGAGGGGTCGACCGTCTCGCCGTTCGAGACCTGGGTGTTGCTGCTGAACCCTAACCCGGTGCCGGCTCTGGCGCAGATGCGCTTTCTGCGCGAGGACGGGACGGTCGTCGAGCACACTGAGCTGGTGGCGGCGATGGGCCGTCGATCCGTCTACGTCAACGCGCTGTTCAGCACCGCCGGTTTCGCAACGCAGATCAGCGCCGATCAACCCATCGTCGTCGAGCGAGCGATGTACTTCGACGCTGGCCAGGGCGGCCACGACACGCTGGCGACGGCCGTGCCTGGCAAGACGTGGTATCTGGCGGCCGGCGCGAGTCGCGCTGGATTCGACACCTGGCTGCTCGTCGAGAATCCGGGCAACAACCCGGCGACGGTCAAAGTCTCATTTATGACCGAGGCCGGCACGGTAATCAATCAGCCGCTGTTTGTGCTGCCTCACTCGCGGACCAGCCTCTATACCGATCCGCTTGTGCCGAACTCGGTCTACGGGATGCGTATCGATTCGGACGAGCCCATCGTTGCCGAGCGGGCGGTGTACTTCGATACGGGCCGCGCTGGGTACGACGCGTCTGCTGTCGCCGCGCCGGCCACCGAATGGTTCTTGCCGGAAGGCGGCACGGCAGGCTCGTTTGAAGAACAGCTCGCCGTGCTAAACCCGCAGAATCAGGCCACCAACGTGCAAGTCGAATTCCGGCCCCAGGAGGGCGACGTGCCCGCGCCCCAGAAGTTCAGCGTTGGCCCGACCACCGTGTTGACCCTGGATGTCAATCCGATGGTGCAGGATACGAACGTCGCCTTGCGCATCACGTCCGATCGCCCGATCGTCGTCGAGCGGGTGTCCTACTTCGCTCGACCGACCGGCCTGGGGGCCACGAACTCGACTGGTTTGACCCGTTGACGTCCAGCGCACTTCACGCGTTGCCGCTTCTGCCGGCGGAGCCGCCTGTCAGAGAGCGGCCATATCTGGCGATCAACATGGTGGCCAGCGTCGATGGCCGGGCGACGCTCAATGGCTCGGCCATCGGCATCGGCTCGCCAGCGGACAAGCGTCTCATGCGCCAGCTGCGGGCCGAGGCGGACGTCGTGCTGCATGGCGCCGGTACTGTCCGGGCCGATCCGCTCTCGGCCCGTGTCCCACCTGAGCTGATCCCGCAGCGTCTGGCGAACGGGTTGAGCCAGCAGCCGCTCGGCGCCATCGTCACGCGCAGCGGCAATCTGCCGCCCCAGCACCCGTACTACGACTCGGCCACGGTGATCTACGTCATCGGCTCGGCCGCCGTGTCCGTGGCGGCCTCCACGGTCGAGGTGTGCCATGTGGCAGACGTGTCGGCCGTCGTCGCTGATCTCGGCCGTCGCGGCGCGCGTCGCGTTTTGAGCGAAGGCGGTCCCACCCTCAATGCCGCCTTGTTCGAAGCCGGCTTGGTCGATGAGATCTTCCTGACGATTGCCCCCAAATTGCTTGGCGGCGCCGAACCGTTGACGATCGTCAAAGGGGGTAATTTCGGCGTTATTCCGCTCGAGCTGCGCAGTCTGGTAGAGCTCGACGGCGAGCTGTTTCTCAAATATGGGGTGATTTCCGGGAGTTAGACTTCCGTCGAATGCGCTTGCATCCGCCGACGCTCGAAAGGTGGGAGCGCACAACCTGGGTCGCCGCGGCCACGCAGTTTTTCACCCTGGTCGGATTCGGGCTGGGTTTGCCGTTCTTGCCCATGTACGTGCAGTCGCTCGGAGTCACCGAACGAGCCCAGGTTGCCGTGTGGTCGGGTGTGATCAGCGGCTCCGCGGCGCTGGCCATGGCGATCATGGCGCCGATCTGGGGCGTACTGGCCGACCGCTACGGTCGCAAGCCGATGCTCGTTCGGTCGATGCTCGGCGGCGCGCTACTGATCGCCGCGATGGGCTACGTCGGCGATGTCTGGCAGCTCGAAGGCATCCGCATCATTCAGGGTGCCGTGACCGGCTCACAGGCCGCCGCCGCGGCCCTGGTAGCCGCGTCGACCCCAGCCCGCAGCATCGGTTTCGCGCTCGGTCTGGTCAGCACGGCCGTGCAAGTTGGCAACACCATTGGCCCGGCGATCGGAGGCCTCTCTGTTGGGAGTCTCGGTTTCCGTGGGTCCTTTCTGCTGGGCGGTCTGCTGCTGCTGATCGGCGGTTTGATGTCGATCTTCTGGATTCAGGAACCGCCGCTGGTCCGCGGTACTCAGCGCGGTGGCAGTGCTGGCATCTGGGCCCGCACGATCGGCCCGCTGGCCTGGCCCGGCTTCCGCGGCATCCTGCTGCTGCAGCTTGGCACGCAGTTCATTTTTTCAGCATCCGTCAACCTGCTGCCGATCTATTTGCAAGACATGCAGCGTCCGACGTGGCTTTCAGCCGAGCTTGCGTCGGGCCTGTCGATCACGTTGACGGCCATTACGGCTGCGTTTGGCATGCCGTTCTTAGGCCCGTGGACCGATCGCCATGGACCGCGCGGTCTGCTGATCGTCTCCATCATCGGCGTGGCCATGGTGCTGGCTATTCAGGCGCTGGTGCCGACGGTCGGGTTGTTCCTGGCTTTGCGCGCCGTTCTCGGCGTGTGGCTCGCCGGCGTGACGGCGACGCTGAGCGTTATGACCAAGTTGGCCGCTCCTCTAGGCCACGAAGGCGCGGCCTTCGGTTCGGCAGGCTCTGCTCAGGGCTTCGGCTGGGGGCTGGGGCCGATCGTGGGGTCAGGCATTGTGGCGGTGGGCGGTATTCCGGCGCTGTACCTGGTCTGTGCCGCGGCAGCGCTCTGTTTACTGCCGTTGAGCCGGCGATATGTGCGCGTGCAAGTGCCTACGCAAGTGCCTGTCAGCTCAACCTCCATGATTTATGATCCGGCGGAGAGTCGCGGCAGTGTCGCCGCCCCTCTCGGCTCGACGTCGAGGAGGCTCAAATAGCCTGTATGGGACGGCCACGTTCCGCAATGGCGAATGGGAATCTGGATGGCTCCGTGGCAACGCCACGCCGCCAACGATCTGCATTCAAGTCCGGCACACCCGCGCGTGTGCACCACAATCCGTTCGATGACGTCCTCGAACAACTCGGCCGCGCGGCCGCGGTCCTGCACCCGGATCCGGCGGCGCTGGCGCCGCTGCGTCATGCGCGTCGGCAGGTGATCGTGTCGGTGCCGGTGATGATGGATAACGGCGAGCTGCAGGTGTTCGAGGGCTACCGTGTTATCTACGACAACTCCCGTGGACCTGGTAAAGGCGGCATTCGCTACCACCCGGATGTCAATCTGGATGACTGCAAAGCACTGGCAGCCTGGATGGCCTGGAAGTGCGCCATTGTCGATATCCCGTTTGGCGGCGCCAAAGGCGGCGTGGCTTGCGACCCGCTGAAGATGTCAGATGGGGAGCTCGAACGGGTTACCCGGCGCTACATCTCTGAAATCTTTGATCTGATCGGCCCGACGGTCGACATTCCGGCGCCGGACGTCGGCACCAGTCCCAAGGTGATGGCCTGGGTCATGGACACCTTCTCGATGAAGAAGGGCTACGTCGAGCCCGGTGTAGTCACCGGCAAGCCGATTGCCCTGGGTGGCTCGGGCGGGCGTCTGGAAGCGACGGGCCGAGGCCTGTTGTTTGTGACGCGCGAAACGCTGAAGCGAGTTGGCCGCGAGCTGGCTGGCAGCACGGTTGCCATTCAGGGTTTCGGCAATGTTGGATCCAACGCGGCCAAGCTGCTGCACGCGGCGGGTGCCCGGGTCGTAGCCGTCTCTGACGTCAGCGGCGCCATCTACAACCCAGACGGCCTCGACATGCCACGCGTGGCGGCCTACTACCGCGAGACCAGCCAATTGCGAGGCTTTCCTGGCACGCAGCTGCTCGACAACGAGGCGCTGCTGCGACTGCCCGTTGACGTGCTGCTGCCGGCGGCGATGGAAGGCCAAATCAACGCCGACAACGCGGCTTCGGTGCAGGCACGAATTATCGTTGAAGGGGCGAACGGACCGACGACGCCCGATGCTGACCGCATCCTGAACCGCAAGGGCGTGCTGGTCGTGCCCGACATCCTGGCCAACGCCGGCGGCGTGGTGGTGTCCTACTTCGAGTGGGTCCAGGATCGCTACGGCTACTTCTGGAAAGAGCCAGAAGTAAACGAGCGGCTAGAAGAAAAAATGGTCGCCGCGTTTGACGCTGTCTGGGCTACGAAAGAGCGGTTCGAAGTCGATACTCGGACGGCCGCCTACATCCTGGCCGTCGAAAGAATCATCGAAGCGAGAAGCCTCCGCGGCCTGTACGCCTGAGACCACCCCACCCGGCTGGCACGGCTCTTGCGAAAGAGCCGCGACACGCGACTGTCCTTCGGGAGGCTTCATGATGGTGGTTAGGGCTCCACGGCTAATTCAGGTCTTCAACGTCCAATGCGTGATGTGTGGCCGTGCCGCGGGGCAGTTGATGAACGGTACTTTCGTCCCCAATCAGCGGGTCCGCACGCCGGTCCCCGGCAAGAACGGCTCACGCTGTGGAGAATGCGGTGGCAACCTGTACCTCGAGCCAGACGAGTCAGTGACGCCGTTCATGGCGACGCAGATCGCCGCCCAGCGCACCGCGGCCCAACAGCAGGCGCAGTCGACCGCGCCCGGCCTGCGCGCAGCCTGATCGACTCGGAGGCCCTAAGCGCCGCTCTGCGGCGGGTCGCCACCTGGCGTAACGGCGCGCCACAGCGGCAGTAACTCTTCGGCCAGCAGCGCCAGGCCGATGTCGTCTGAGCGCTCCGCCTCTACCAGGCGGGCCTCAAACTCTGTCGCCACGCATGACGTCGTGCACCACTCTGCGAGGCGCTCCATCTTCAGCCGCAACGGGTGACGCACGGCATGGCCCGACGCGTGCGACCATTGCCGCTCGTACTCGTGCATGACCGCCCGGCAGAACGCCCGCGTGTCTTGCATACAGATAGCTTAACGCGGTGGACGCCATCGTATTCGCCGCGGCTGAGATCCAACCCACGCATCGTCTCCGTGCCCGCTTGGGCGCGCTCGATGCGCCGTTCGTCGTAGCCGCCGATGGAGGCGCCGCGACAGCACTGGCCTTCGGCTACCAACCGCACGTCGCGATCGGCGATTTCGACTCGCTCAGCGAGGCTAGCCAGGCTGAGCTGCGCCGCCTGGCCGTGCCAATTGAAGTGTTTTCGCGTGACAAAGACATGACAGACGGCCAGCTGGCGCTGCAACGCGCCCTCGACGCAAAGCCGGAGCAACTGCTCCTGGTCGGCTTCCTGGGTGGCCCGCGGCTCGACCAGACCGTAGCCAATCTGCTCCTGTTGCTGCGCGCCGACGTTCCTACGACGATGGTTGACGCCCACAACGAGGCGACGCTCGCGCGACCCGGTAGTCCACTATCGTGGTCGGCTGAGGCGGGTGAGATCGTATCGCTGGTTCCCCTCGGGGGACCCGCCGCGGGGGTGTCGACACATGGCCTGCGCTGGCCGCTCAATGACGAGCTGCTGACTCTCGGCGATACGCGCGGGATCAGCAACGAGCCAAACCTGGGCGAGTCCGTGAGCGTCTCGATCCGCGGCGGCACCCTGTTGGTGACGCGCTACTTCCTCGACGGGTGACCCGCAATGCTCCGGTATAGTCGGCGCGTATGACTATCGCCGCGGCCAATGCCGAACGTGCGGCCCCCGATCGCGGGGGTGACCAGCCGCTGGTCCTGGTCGCCGATCCCATTGCCGATGAGGGCCTGGCGGTGCTGCGTGAGCACGCTCGCATCAAGGTCGTCAGCGGCGACCGCGCTGCTCTCGATCGCTCGTTGAGCGAGGCCGACGCGCTCCTGGTCCGCAGTGAAACGCGCGTAACGGCTGAGCTGCTCGATCGGGCTCCACGCCTGCGCGTGATCGGGCGGGCCGGCGCGGGTGTCGACACAATTGACGTGGATGCGGCCACCCAGCGCGGCATCGTGGTCGTCAACGCACCAGGGGGTAATGCCGTCGCCGCAGCCGAGCACACTCTGGCGTTGATGTTCGCCCTGGCGCGGCGGGTCGCACCGGCAGACGCGTCGATGAAGCGCGGCGAGTGGAAGCGCAGCGCCTATATGGGGAGCGAGTTGACGGGCAAGACGCTGGCGCTGATCGGCCTGGGTAAAGTGGGCAGCGAAGTCGCGCGTCGCGCGCTCGGCCTCGATATGCGGGTCACGGTCTACGACCCCTATGTGCCAGACGAGCACGCTCGTCGCAGCGGCATGGAGCCGCTCGAGCTGGATGCGTTATTGCAGAGCGCTGACTTCGTTTCTTTGCATGTGCCGCTGACCGAGGCTACTCGCGGAATACTCAGTGCGGCGCGTCTGGCGCAACTGCCGCGGGGCGCCTTCGTGGTTAATTGCGCGCGCGGCGGTCTGATCGATAATGAGGCCCTGCTCGCGGCGCTGGACGAAGGCCGTCTGGCCGGCGCAGCCGTCGACGTCTTCGCCAGTGAACCGGTGTCACCAGACGATCCGTTGCCGCGCCATCCAAAAGTCGTCGCCACGCCGCACCTGGGCGCGTCGACGGTCGAGGCGCAAGTCAACGTGGCGGCCCAGATTGCCAATGAGGTGCTGGCTGTCCTGGAGGGCCGGCCGGCCCAGTTCGCGATCAACGCGCCAAGCCTTCGACCGGAGGATGTCGAAGCGCTCGCGCCGTATGTCGGTCTGATGCAAATGCTGGGCAAGCTGGCAACCCAATTCGCCGACGACCACGTGCGGTCCGCCGAAATCAGCTATCGCGGTGAAATTGCCGATCGCAACGTGGGCGCTCTGACGGCGGCGGCCATTCAGGGACTGCTCGAGCCTGTGTCCGACACGCCGGTCAACCTGGTCAACGCGCGCTTGATCGCCCAGCAGCGCGGCCTAGACGTCGTCGAGACACGGTCCGCGACGCCGGAGCAGTACACCAGCCTGGTTCGAGTGACAGTCCGCACTCGCGCTGGAGCAACGAGTGTCGCGGGGGTACTGTCCGAGGGTCGCGCTAACGTCGTGCAAATCGACGATTACGAACTGCACCTGGCGCCCACACCTGGCTACTTGCTGGTCACCCAACATGTCGACAAGCCCGGCATCATCGGCCTGGTCGGCACGCTGCTCGGTGAAGCCGACATCAATATCTCGTCGATGCAGGTCGGACGGCGCCGGCGCCGCGGCGAAGCACTCATGCTGCTGTCGGTCGACGAACCGGTGCCCGCTGAGGTAGTCGAGCGTATCCGTCAGGCGGCCAGCGTGGACACGATCAAGGTCATCAAACTTTGATTTTTTCGGCGCGTCAGCCACGCGCGCCACAGGGGTCACCGTTGGCTGCCTACCCGCTGCCCGTGCGGCGTCTCTTTTTCTGGTACGACTCGCTTTCTGAGTGGCAGCGCGTTAAGTATGCGCTCGCGGCGATTCTGTTCTTGATCGCCTCGGGCGGCTACTTGCTCGGCCTGGGTAGCACGCTGGTGTTGCGCCGCGTGGAAGCGGAGGGGACGGTCTTAGCAGCCGAGCCACTGCCAACAGCGGTCGTTGCAGACACGCCGCTTGCCGTGGCGGTCGCGCCGTCGCTGACGCCTACCTCGTTGCCTCAGCCTTCGCCGACACCCGTTCCGCCGACCGCGCGGCCGTCCTCGACGCCGTTCAGCGGCCCGAGTATTGCCGAGCCGCCGGCAGCGCCGCGCAGCGTACCGGCTGCGCCAGTGATCGTTGCACCGATCGCTCCGGTACGCGCTACAGCGACGCCCGATCGACCGCGCAATCTCGAGACCTCTAAGCCTGAACCGCCGGCGGCGAGTGTCGCTACCTCGACTCCCGGTGTGGCTCGCACGGCGCTACCTGCTGCGCCAACGGCAGTCCGCCAGGCAACACCAGCCGGCGGTACGGCTCGACCGACCAGTGCTGCCGCCACACCGCTGGCCACGCTGGCGCTGCCCGCGACAGCGCCGCCGGCCGCACCGACCCGCGGACCCAGTGGACCTCCACCGACGGCCACGCTGGCGCCGATGCCGACGCTGCCCAGCACGCCCGTACGCACCCCGACGGTGCGCTGACGGTATACTTTGGCCCGTGTCGCCGGTTGCGCCTCGCGCGGCGCAGACCGCGCCCTCACTGCCCTCGTCGTTGGCCTCTCACGAGCACCCGATCAAGCACTACCTCAGTGTCTCTGACCTGAGCACCGACGAGATCCGGGCGCTGCTCGATCGAGCCCTCGAGCTAAAGCGGGTGCGCAAGCCTGAAGATCGTCCGCTCGCGGGCAAGACCGCCGCGCTCGTCTTTCAGAAGCCGTCATTGCGTACGCGGGTGTCCTTCGAAGTGGCGATGCTCGATCTCGGCGGTCACGCCGTCTATCTCTCGCCGGCCGAGATTCAGCTTGGCCAACGCGAAGGGGTCGTCGATGCCGCCCGCGTCTTGAGCCGCTACGTGGACGTCATCATCGCTCGGGTGTACGAGCATTCCGATGTCGCTGGCCTGGCCGGGTACGGGACGGTGCCCGTCGTCAATGCGCTCTCCGATCGCGAGCACCCGTGCCAGATTCTGGCCGACTTGCTGACGCTGTACGAGCGACACGACACGCTCCAGGGACTGCGGCTGGCATACGTCGGCGATGGCAACAACGTGGCCAATTCACTGGCGTTGGCGGCGCCGCGGCTGGGCATGGACCTGCGCTTCGCCTGTCCTGACGGGTATGAGCCCGACCCGTCAATCCTGGCTGAGGCGCTCGCCAGCAGCGGCGGCGATCAGGGATCTCTCGAACTGTTCAGAGATCCGCGCGACGCTGTCAGAGGCGCCGACGCCGTGTACACCGACACCTGGTACAGCATGGGCCAGGAAAGCGAAGCCGATCTGCGCGCCCCGATTTTCAGGCGTTACCAGGTCAATGCCGAGCTGTTGTCATACGCCGCGCCAGATGTCGTCGCGATGCACTGCTTACCGGCTCACCGGAACCAGGAGATCACCGACGAAGTAATGGATGGGCCGGCTTCGGTCGTTTACGACCAGGCCGAGAACAGACTGCATGCCCAGAAAGCGTTACTGTTGAGGCTGTTAGGCCAGGGCTGAACGAAGATGGACGTCGCAGCAACGATCGAGCGCGGGCTCGCGCTGCTGCAAAACATCTGGTTTTCGTTTGCCGGCCGATTTGGCCCAAGCGCCATCCTCGACATCCTCATCGTTGCGCTGGTCCTGTACTGGCTGCTCAGCCTGATCTCCGGGACCTCGGCGGCGACGCTCGTCAGAGGCATTTTGATCCTGCTGACGCTTGGCTTTGTGCTGAGCAACGTCTTTAACCTGACGATGCTGCAGTTCCTGTTGCGCAACTCGATTCCGGCGTTGATCTTTGCCATACCGGTTCTCTTTCAGCCTGAGATCCGCCGCGCCTTGGAACAACTCGGCCGCGCCGGCTCGCTGATTCCCCGGACGACGGTGGCCTCGCCCAACACCCGCCTGGCCGAAATCATCGCCCGTGCCGCGCAGCAGTTAGCCGAGCGGCGATTTGGTGCGCTGCTGGTGATCGAGCGCTCGACGCCTCTCGGTGAATACGCCTCAAAAGGCGTCGCTATCGATGCGTTGCTGTCGACCGAACTGCTGTTGAACATCTTCTGGCCGAACTCGCCGCTACACGATGGCGCCGTCATCATCCATGGCGATCGGGTTGTGGCAGCCGGCGTGGTCTTGCCGCTGGCGCAGTCGCCGACCGTCGAGCACATCGGGACGCGCCACCGAGCGGCGATCGGCATTACTGAGATCTCGGACGCCATCGCCGTGGTCGTTTCTGAAGAGACCGGCACCATTTCGCTGGCGAACGCGGGCCGCATGGTGCGCAATCTCGGAGAAGCCCGGCTGCAGAAGGTTTTGTCGATTCTGGACCGCTCATCAACTGGCCTGGGTTCCAATGGCCGCGGCGCGCCGCGCTTCCCGCGGCCACGTCAACAGCGAGAAAAGCCGCGCGAACAGCCACAGAAACGCGATGATTCGGAGTCTGACGCGGCCTGACGCCGCCTCCTGAAACCTGGATAGATGCGTCTCCCTCACCTCGATTACGGCCGCGCTGTTTTTGCCGTCGCCCTGGCGGTCTTGCTGTATTTCGTCGCGGTCAATGAAACCAATCCTGAAAACCGCCAGAAAGTCCCGTTCACCGTGCCTGTGCAGCCGGTCAATGTGCCTGCCGGGCTAATCGTCACCACGCCGCCTGCCCCTGTCAGCTTGTGGGTGCGGGCGCCTGCCAACGTCTTCAGCCGCCTGCGCGCCGATAGCTTCACCGCCCAGATCGACGCCACCGGCACCGTCGCTGGCGACAACGACAACCTGCCGATCACGGTCAATTGGACCGACCCCGAGGTTCGTGCCGCGGACCCTGAGCCAGCGATCGCGCGGTTGCACCTGGAAGGGAATCGCGAGCAGGTGCTGCCGGTGCGAGTCAACGTCACCGGTCAGGTACCGTCTGGCTATCAGCAAGGCCAACCAACGGTCGATCCGCCGCAGGTGACGGTGTCAGGGGCGACGAGCCTGGTTGGTCGGGCTACTGAAGCAGTGGTCGACGTCAGCGTCGATCGTCTGACCGTGTCGGTCAACGGCGTCTACACACCGCGGATCGTCGACGATCGCGGCAATGATCTGAAAGACCTCAACCTGCGCGCCACGCCACCAGCGGTGACCGTGCAGGTGCCCATCACCCAACAGACGCAATATAAGGAACTCGGTATTCGAGCGGTGACAGTGGGGCAGCCTGCGCCGGGATACGTGTTACAACCGCTCGAGGTGAATCCGGCCACCGTCACGCTGGTCGGGGACCCAGCCGGATTGGCTGGCGCGAACTTCGTTGACACTGCGCCGATCGACATCAACGGCATCTCCGCGACCGCGGTCCGCAGCATTGCCCTCAGCCCGCCGCCGCGCACGCTCCTGCTGCAACAAGGGCAGACGGTGTCGGTGACGATTCGGGTGACAACGTTGACGGTCAATCAGACCGTCCGAGTGCCGCCGAGCGTGATCAATCTGTCTGGTACGGTCCAGCTCGCACACCCGCTGGACCTGGTTTCGGTCACGATTTCGGGGCCGGCTCCAGCTCTGGCAACCCTGGCGCTCAACCCCAATGACTTCAAGGTGATCGTCGATGCTGGGGGCAAGGGTGTCGGTCGCTATGACCTCGACGTCACCATTCAACAGGTACCAACGGGTCTGCAACTGCAAGACTTCAGCCCCAAGAAGATTCAGGTCGACCTGAACGAAGCGCCGCCACCGCCGACTCCGACGCCGGCACCGCCGCCCCCAGGAGTGGGCTAACTGTTATGCCAATCGTCGCACTCGTAGGTCGGCCGAACGTCGGCAAGTCGACCCTATTCAATCGTCTCATCGGCGAGCATCGCGCCGTCGTCCACGAGAAGCCTGGCACCACCCGCGACCGGCTGTACGGCACCGCCGAATGGCGAGACCGCGAATTCACGGTTATCGATACAGGCGGCATCGGCCTGGACACCGGCGAAGGTGACCTGCTCGCGGATGTCCGCCTGCAAGCCGACGAAGCCATGCGGCAAGCCGACCTGATCGTGTGGGTTGTCGACGCCTCGACGGGGCTTACCGGAGCTGACTACGAGGTAGCCGATCAGCTGCGGCCGTCGAAGAAGCCAGTGATTCTGACGGCGAACAAAGCGGAGAATCAGCGGCGGCAATTAGACGCCATGGCCGAGTTCTCGACCCTTGGCTTCGGCGATGAGCCAGTGCTGATCTCGGCCTTGCACGGCGAAGGCACAGGAGATTTGCTCGATGAAATCGTCGAGTGGTTCCCCAAGGCGCCCGCTGAGGAAGAGACCGCACCAGCAGTGTCGATCGCGATCGTGGGACGACCGAATGTCGGCAAATCCAGCCTCGTCAATTCGTTGGTGGGCAGTCGCCGCAGCATCGTCCGCGATGAAGCCGGCACCACCCGTGACGCGATTGATTCCGATATCACGCGGGAAGGGCAGACGATTCGCTTGATCGACACGGCTGGCATCAGGCGCCGCGGCAAGGTTCAGCCCGGCGTTGAGAAGTTCAGCGTGATGCGCGCCGTGCGAGCCATCGAGCGGGCTGACGTGGCTGTCCTGCTGATCGATGCGACTGAAGGCGTCCTGGCCCAGGACACACACGTGGCGGGCTATGTCGATGAGGCAGCCAAAGGCTTGATTGTCGCGGTCAATAAGTGGGACCTGGTGGAGAAGCATCCGAAGACACAGCAGGAGTACACCGCCACACTACGCCAGGAGCTGAAGTTCGCTGACTGGGCGCCGGTGATTTACCTGTCCGCCAAGACCGGACAGCGGGTCGACAAAGTGCTGTCGCAGGCGTTGGCGATTCAGGCGGAGCGGACCAAACGAGTGCCGACGCCACAGCTCAACGATGTCATTCGCAAGGCGATCGACATTCATCCGCTGACGGAGCGCGGTCGAGCGCTGAAGGTGTACTACTCGGCTCAGACAGGTTCCGCGCCGCCGAAGTTCACGTTGTTTACCAACGACCCGAAGATGATCCACTTCAGCTACGTGCGCTACCTCGATAACACCATGCGAGCCAACTTTGGCTTTGACGGCACCCCGATACGAATCGAGTTCCGCGGCCGCAACGAAGGCGTGCACTAGTCGGTGGCAAGTAGCGGCGCGGCCAGGTAGGGCCGTGCATCGACGATTTCGACGGGGACCCTCGTCGTGGGTTGGTAGAACTCGTCGGGAAATGCTCTATTGACGTCCAGAATCGCTGTCGCTTCGAACGGCGTTCTCGGGAAGCGCTCGCTGACCTGGCGGAGCACTGAGGGTGAGCGGACGGCGACCCCGCGCACTTCGTAGACGTTGCCCAGTTGGCCGCTGATCCAGTCCTGCCACTTTGCTCGCTGATCAGGTGCAATCTCGGCCAGCGCACCCTCGAGGTCAGCGTTGGACACAGCCGTCGCGTAGCGTCTGACGCTGGCTTCCACGGCCGCGTCATCGCGCAGCGCAAGCTGTGTCCGCGCAACCGCGAGCGCGATAGCCGCCAGCAGCAGTCCATTCAGCAGTGGTAAGAACAAGCGAGGCATCAGGCGCGCGGCAGCCGGACGCTGAAGCAGCTGCCCTCACCTGGCGTACTGCTCGCTTCGACCGTGCCACCCATGGCCTCGGTCAACTCTTTCACCAGCGCCAGGCCCAGCCCGGCACCAGTGCCCCCGTTCGGCGTGTGTCCGCGATAAAAGCGCTCGAACACATGCGGCAGATCCTCTTCCCCGATGCCCTCACCCGTGTCGCGGACGTCAATCCGCACCACGCCATCGTCACGTGTCACCGCTGCCGCGACAAGCCCGCCGGGCGGGGTGTGCCGAATCGCATTCCCCAGCAGGTTACTGAGCACTTGCTCGAGCCGTTGTCGATCCGCCCTCGCGGGTGGCGTTTCGCTGGCCACCTCGGCCAGGACTTCAACCCGCCGCTGACGCCAGGCCAGCGGTCCGTTCGTCTCGACCAGGCGTTGCACCACAGCCCGGGCGTCCGTTGGCTCGAGCCGCAGCGACAAGCGCCCAACCGCCGCCTGGGACAACGCAAACAGGTCATCGATCAGCTGCTGCAGGCGCGCCAGCTCGCGCTGCATCGTTGCCAGGTCGCTGTGCAGCTCATCAGGCAGTCGCTCAGCCCGGCCGAGGGCCGACTCCAGATAGCCACGGACCGTCGCCACGGGCGTGCGCAGCTCGTGCGACGCGCTGGCGACCAGCTGGCGCCGATCTTCGAGCAATCCAGCGACGCGGTCGCGTTCTGCGCGCAGCTCGTTCAAGGTCTGTTGGAGATCGTCAGCCATGTTGTTGAAGCGCCGCGCCAGCTGGCCAACCTCGTCGGTGCCCGGCTTGACGCGCCGCGACAGGTCGCCCGCCGCCAGCGACTCGGCGGCTTGCCCCAGCCCCTCCAACCGCCCGATCAATCCTCTTGACAGAAGGTACGCAACGATACTCGACGAGACAAGAGCGAACAGCGATGCGGCTGCCAGCACGGCAAGAGAGGCCGCGCCGAAGAACGCCAGACCGTGTGCCAGATCGAGCCCGCCACTGCCCGGGGCCGTCGGCGGGCTCGTTGTCGCCACGATGACGGTGGCCAGGCGGCGGCCGCTGGCATCGTTGATCGCTGCCGCACCCAGCGCCGCGGGACTGGCGCCCGCTGGCAGCACGACCATGCTGCCGCTGCTATCGGCCGAAGCAGTCAAACCTTGCCAGGCAGCCTGTTCGGGCGGCGCGAACGCCGCGCCGCTCGGTTGCGAGCTGGCCAGCACTGCCCCGCTCGCATTGACGATGACGATATAGGCCACGCCACTCAGTCCGACCTGGGACGGCCCCCATCTTCGATCGGACGGAGCGAAGCCGAACACGGTTCGCAGACTACCGTCGGCCAATGGGCGCACGACGGCGTTCAATTGCGCGCTATCGGCGCCACTTTCGATCATGCCGCCGAGCGCGGCCGCAACATTGCGGGCGTCGTTTGCCGGCTCGCGGGAGGTGTTGCCCTGTGTCGCGAACCAGGTGCTGCCGATGAGCAGCACCGCGCCAATCATGCTCACCAACGTGAACCCCGTCGCCAGCAAGTGCGACAACGTGAGCCGCCAGCGCAGTCGGCTGAAAACGCTCACGCCCCATCGCTCCGCGCACGCGCTGACAGTCGGTAGCCGACACCCCACACGGTTTCGATGGCGTCGCCGAGCGCTCCGAGCTTCTTCCGCAGCCGCAAGACGGTGTTGTCGACGGATCGGTCGCCTTCGACAGCTGGCTCGCCCCAGACGGCATCGTGCAAATAGGCGCGGCTGAATGCGCGGCCCTTGTTGCGCAACAGCAAGTGGAGCAGCCCGAATTCAGTTCGGGTGAGGTCGAGCGGCTCGCCCTGCAGCCGAGCGCTATGTGCTGTGGGATCCACCAGCAGCGGACCAAAGCTCAGCGCATCGGTGCCTTCGGCGCGGTCGTCGGCGAGCATCTCTTGCAGCCGTTCATGTCGTCGCAGCAGTGCTCGTGCGCGGGCAACGAGCTCACGCGCTCCGAACGGCTTGCTGAGGTAGTCGTCGGCGCCCACTTCCAGGCCGATGACGCGATCGATTTCCTCTGCTCGCGCCGTGAGCATCAGCACCGGCACGGCCGAGGTCTGACGCAGGCGGCGCAGGACTTCCAGGCCGTCGAGCCCAGGCAGCATCCAATCTAGAACGACCAGATCAGGTGTCTCTTCGGCGAAACAGCGCAACCCACTCTCGCCGTCGGGGGTATGGCGCACCTTGAAGCCGGCGACCTCGAGCTCGCGGCTGATGACCCGTGCCAGGTCTGGCTCGTCTTCGACTAGCAGGATCTTGGCCATGCTGCTGCTCTGATCTTCTACAGGACGCCACGATCGCCTGCCATGCATTCGCCGTGGCTGCGACAGATCTGCGACAGGGCACGGACTGGCGCGTGACAAAGCGGCGCCAGACTGAGGCTGATCCACACGAGAGGAGATCAGGGACATGAACTGGGTAAAGTTTTCCGTCGCGGTCGCGGTGACATCGGTAGCGCTGCTGGTAACAGGGGCAGTTGTGGCGGCTAACGCCTTAGCCAGCGGCCTACCGCAGACGATGATGTTCGCCCAGAGGGGCGATCGGGGAAGTTGGAACCTGCCGCCTGAGCTGGCAAGCTTGAAGGATGTGCCGGCCGACCAGCGGTTCAGCCACTTCAAGGGCGTCCAGGTCAGCCTCACTGACAAGGACGGCAAACCTGTTGCGGTCACGATTGTGCCTGGGGTCGCCTCGTCCGTCAGCGCCAACAACGTGACGCTGGCCGGCAATGACGGTGCGAGTCACACCTATAGCATCGACGCCCAAACGCTGACCCACGGCCAAACGCTGGCGAATGGGCAGAACCTGGTGGTCGTCACCATGAACAACGCGACGACCGCCACAGCCGTCTTCGCGGCGCCCGCCGGCGACTGGGGCCACCACTGAACGCGATGGCCTGCTAGCACAATCGGGCACCCAAAAGGGTTCACTCCGGC
>DASYKL010000412.1:0-3672 GCA_035995405.1 Chloroflexota bacterium | reverse complement strand
GACGATAGCTCGTGCTCCGAGACAGACCGGCGCGCCGGGCACGACGCGCCGCGCTCGCTCAATCGAGACGTTCCATTCAGGCAGACGCTCAGGCGAGCACACCAGCTCGAAGACCTGGCCCGATGGAGCGCCGATCTCGATTGAGGCGCGCAGCCAGAGCGCCATCTCTGTCAGTGCTAACGCAGTTCCAAACCGGGCTATAGGGCTTGTTCTGGGCCGCGGTCGACGTGCGCTTTGTAGAAGGCCAGCAAACGATCCTTATCGACGGCGTCCATCTCGTCGACCCAGCCCCACGCAGTGGCAGCGACGGCGTGATCCATGTCCTGGTACGACGTCACCAGCATCTTGCGCGTACCTGGGAACAGTTGACTGCTCGGCGCGCTGTTGTACGTGTCCTGCAGCTGCAACTGACACGCCTGATCGCACAGATCAGGCCGATACAGGACCACGATGCCACCGTGCTCCAGATCGTGAATCCAATTGCCTGCCGGGATCTCTCGCTGGAAGAAGCCATAACCCGCCGGCTGATCGTAGTGATCGCCCGACGATGGCGGCCGGTTGCGATACACAACTGGCTGACCCTGTGTGACGTGCTGGCGAGTGCCCTCGATCGGTACCTGGCGACCCTGCGCGGCCACGGGTTTCGGCAGGAAAATAACCACCAGCGCAATGAGGACAGCCGCGATGGCGACCGCGATACCGCCAACCATCATCCGTTTGCGGCGCTGCTCGCTCCGACCAGCTTCGATTTTTCGTCGTTGCTCTTCGATACGTCGTTGCCGTGAGCTCTGCCGCTCGGTCGATTCGGAAGATGTCTGCGTCACGCGCGCACCCTTATAGCAGCTTGCGGATTCGGCTCGTCAGCCTTTTCGCTGGGCCGTGACAGCGCAATCGCCGGCTGTACCGGGCCACCGAGCGCCAACAGATTGCGAACGCTGAGAACCAGCGGCACGCTGGCGGCGATATCGATGGCCGCCTGTTGGACTGCCGCGGACGGAACTTCCGCCCGCAAACTCACAATGCCATGCCGCGACTCCACTCGAATAACGTACGGCGCCGTCCGCTCGTCCTGAGCCAGCGCATCGGCCACCGCGCGCACCACTTCGGGATCGGCGATCAGCTCGTTGTCGACGACAGACACGTCCGCCATCCGCTCGACGAGACTGGTCGCGATCAGCTTCTGCGGCAGCGTCCTCACGCGACCGCGCAACCGCACGCGTGAGCCGCTGACCTCGATGAAGATCTCCGCATGCGAGGCGCGCAAGGGCTCGTAGTCCCAGAGGACGCGTCGCACGCGGCTATAGACCTTCTTCTCTTCTCGTTCGAGGTCACGATCGGGGGCGCGGACAACCCAGCTCATACATTCACCTGGCCAATCGACGTCGTGTACGAAGCAATGGCGCGAGCGCGAGTCCGCTCGCGAATCCTCCCAGGTGCGCCCACCACGCGATACCCGTGCTGGAGGTCAGCGAAGCAACACTGCTGAACAGTTGAGCGGCGAACCATACCAGTAGCAGGAGGAGTGTCGGGGTGCCCTCGACTACCCGCAAGAATAACACGGGGGCTAGCGAGCCGAGGGTCGCGCCAGGGTACAGGACCAGGTGCGCCGCGATCACGCCGCCGATCGCCCCACTGGCGCCTATCGCCGGTGTCGCCGACGCTGGTTGAGCGATCAGATAGGCGAGGCTGCCGACGAGGCCACTCACAATAAAGAGCAGCGCAAAGCGGAGGGGTCCCAGGCGTCGCTCGACGGGTGGCCCGAACACCCCCAGATACAACAGGTTGAAGAGCAAGTGCAGCCAACCGCTGTGCAAAAAGAGGCTGGTCAGCAAGGTCACCAGGGCAGCTGGCTCCGCGCTGCCGTGGAACGACTCGACAATGTCCTGGGGGACCAGCCCCCACCGCCGCACGAAGGGCTCCAGCGCGGAGCCCGTCGCCAGCTCGATCCCAAACGCTGCCACGTTCGCCGCCACGAGCAGCCAGGTCACCATGCGTTATGCGCTGCAGACCTGTCGCCCGTGACTGGCGCTCAGACCGTCGCCTTCTCGGGTGCGGCGACGAATTGGACGCCGCCACCAGGGGCAACATCGACGTGGATCGCATCGCCCTCGACGAAGTCGCCCTGCAGCAGACGCACCGCCAAAGGCTGAACGACTTGCTTCTGAATCGTTCGCTTCAGGGGTCGCGCACCGTACACCGGGTCAAAACCTGCTCGCGCCAGCTCTTCTTCCGCGGCAGGTGTCAGCTCCAACGTCATCTTGCGCTCGGCCAGCCGCTCACGTAGGCCACGCAGCTGGATTTCGACGATCCGCTGAATGTGCTCCAGGCCCAGCGCATGGAAGATCACGATCTCGTCGATGCGGTTGATGAGCTCGGGTCGGAACTGCGTCCGCACCGCGTCCATCACTCGTTCGCGAATCTCGTCCTCGCTGAGGCCACGCTCGGTAATCCACTGGGAGCCCAGATTCGAGGTCATGATGATGATCGAGTTCTTGAAGTCAACCGTGCGCCCCTGTGCATCGGTCAGCCGCCCGTCGTCGAGCAGCTGCAGCAGCACGTTCAGGACCTCGGGATGCGCCTTCTCGACTTCATCGAACAGCACCACCGAATACGGCCGCCGGCGAACGGCTTCGGTCAGCTGCCCGGCTTCGTCGTACCCGACGTAGCCTGGCGGCGCACCGATCAAGCGCGACACGGTGTGCTTCTCCTGGTATTCGCTCATGTCGATACGCACGAGCGCCTGCTCGTCGTCGAACAAGAACTCGGCAAGAGCGCGCGCGGTCTCCGTCTTGCCCACGCCCGTCGGCCCGAGAAACAGGAACGAGCCCAGCGGGCGATTCGGATCTTGCAACCCGGCTCGCGCGGCGCGAACGATGTTGGCGACGGCTTGAATCGCCTCGGCCTGGCCGATGACCCGCTCGTGCAGCCGCTGCTCCATTTGCAGCAGCTTGGCGACCTCACCTTCGATCAGTTTGCTCACCGGTACGCCCGTCCACTTGCTGACCACTCGAGCGATGTCCTGCTCGTCGACCTCCTCTTTGACGAGCGCGCGACCGTCCAGCTTGCGCTCGCGCTGCGCCTCCTCTGCGCGCAGCTGATCCTGTTCGAGCTGCTGTACTTCGTACTTCAGCCGCGCCGCTTTCTCCCAATCGGAGCGGAGCGAGGCTTGCTCGAGCTCCAACCGGGCGCTGTCGAGTTTGGCTTGCAGCTGTGAGACCGCGTTCAGCTGCTGCAGCTCGGACTGCCACTGTGCTTCAAGCCCGCTCGCCTGCTCTTTCAAGCTGGCAAGCTCCTGCTCGATGCGCTCGAGCCGCTCTTTCGACGCGGCGTCCTTTTCCTTGCGCAGACCTTCACGCTCGATCTCGAGCTGCATGATCCGCCGCCGCACTTCGTCGAGCTCGGCCGGTGCCGATGTGGCTTCCATGCGCAATCTGGCAGCCGCTTCATCGACCAGGTCGATGGCTTTGTCCGGCAAGAACCGATCGGCGATGTAGCGATCGGACAGGACCGCCGCCGCCACCAGCGCGGCATCTTTGATCCGCACCTGATGGTGTTGCTCGTACCGCTCCCGCAAGCCGCGCAGAATCGAGATCGTGTCCTCGACACTCGGCTGATCCACAAAGACCGGCTGGAATCGTCGCTCTAGCGCGGCGTCTTTCTCGATGTACTTGC
>DASYKL010000411.1:0-10264 GCA_035995405.1 Chloroflexota bacterium | reverse complement strand
GAACCGACCATTTTCTTGCTGGCCGACTATGGCTTCCCGAGTCAGGGCAATGTCTACATCACCAACTCTACGACGCTCGCGAAAAACCAGGACGCGCTGGGCCGCTGGACCAAAGCCACCGCGGCTGGTTGGGACAATTTTTTGCAGGACCCGACTGCCGCCGCCAAGTGGATTATCGACAATAAAATCGTCGACGGTCTTGACCTCGATCAACAAACTGCCCAGGCCAATGGCCAGGCGCCGTTGATCGCAGATGACTTCACCAAACAGCACGGTTTGCTCTACCTGGACATGGATTCCTGGCAGGCCGCCGCCAAAGAGGTGGTCGCCCAGAAGCGAACCGACAAGGCGCCTGATTTGAACTCGGTCCTGACGTTCACCGTCCTGGACCAGGTCTACCCCAAGCGCTGAAGCCGTTAGCGGCGACAAAGGAGCACACCACTGTGGCGAGCACCCCAACAGCATTTGAGCGTTCTGTCATCGCACAGCCGTGGCGGCCAGCGTTGGCCCCGTCTCTGTCGGCGTTCGCTCGACGGTTTGCGCGTGACTGGCTGCCGCCGCTCATCATCATCATGCTGGTCCTCGGCATCTGGGAGGCGGCTTCGCTGACAGGTCTGCTGAAAGATTTCGTCCTGCCAGGCATCCCCGCTGTCCTGGCGGCCTTCGTCAAAGACGGTGACCTGATCGTCAAACACGCTCAACCGACGATCATCGAAGCGGTGCTGGGGTTTGCGATCGGCAATGGCGCCGCCGTCGCCCTGGCAGTGCTATTCGTCCACTCCAGTCTGGCCGAGCGGGGCCTCTTTCCCGTCGCCCTGGGCTACCGCAGTATTCCGATCGTCGCGATCACGCCGGTGCTGGTCCTGGCGTTGGGAAACGGGCTGGAGCCGAAGGTACTGATCGCGAGCATGTCCTGCTTTTTCGTGACGCTCGTCAACATGATGCGTGGGCTACGGTCCGTGGATCGCGAGGCGGCCGAGCTGATGCACAGCCTGTCGGCCAACTGGTGGCAGGTCCTGGTCAAGGTGCGCTGGCCGGCTTCGATGCCGTTCCTGTTCACCTCCCTGAAGCTGGCCGCCGGCGGTTGCTTCACCGGCGCCCTGGTCGCGGAGTGGATTGGCTCGACCCAGGGCCTCGGCTACCTGGTCGTACTGTCGAGCTATCAATTCCACATCCCGACCATGTGGGCCACGATCTTCACCGCGTCGGGCATGGCTCTGTGCGCCTTTTTCCTCGTCTCACTGCTCGAGCGACGCCTGACCGGCTGGACGCGCGGGGCGACCCTGCCCGAGTAGGGCCTCGCTGATTCGTTCGAATCTTCGAATCAGCCTTAGCGGAAGGCGTAGCGCGGCAGTTGTTCGGTCGCCGCGTCGGAGGCGATCGTGTTCGCCGACGTAGAGGCGGACCGGAAGCCGCGTTCAGAGCTAAACGCGTAGGATGGATCGCCGCGCCTTGGCTGCTGATCCGCGTTCGTCGAATCCTCTCTCGCGTCAGCTGATTCTATCGCTGTACGTACCGGCCACCATGCTGGCCCTCGGCCAGAGCATGGTCGCACCGGTCATTCCGGGCCTGACGCGCTCGTTTGGCGTCGGTCTGGGCCAGGCGTCTCTGGTCTTCGTCGCCGCCAGCGCTGGGGCAGTCGCCGTGACGTTCCCCGCTGGCTACCTGATGGACCGCATCGGTCGCCGGCCCGTCTTGCTCGCCGGCCCGCTCCTGACTGCTGTCGCGTCGCTCATGACGCCCTTTTCGCATTCATTCCTGGAGCTGCTGTTCTGGCGGTTCCTGGTCGGAGCGGCCGACCAGATGTGGCAGCAAGGTCGTGTCCTGGTGATTGCCGATACCGCTCACCACAGCCAGCGCGCGCGGCAGATGCAATGGATGATGGGTATGACTCGCGCCGGCCAGCTGCTCGGCCCGTCCATCGGTGGGTTGCTGGCCGATGCGCTGGGAATCTGGATCCCCTTTGCGTTGCACGCTGGGCTCACCTTGCTCGCAGTGATACCGAGCTTCCGGTTGATCAAGGAATCAGCGCCTGGCCGGCGCGGTCGAAGCGAAGACGAAGCCGAGATGGCCCAACAAGGCTGGCGGCCGGTCCTGAAATATATCCTGACGTTCCAGATCCTGGTGTTCTTCGTCGTCCAGGCAGCCGCGCAGTTGTCGCGCGGCGGACAGGATCAGGGCTCGCTGAGCTTGTATGCCGTTTACGCCTATGGCATGAGCCCTGGCGAGCTCGGCCGTTTGAACACCGCTGCCATTGCCCTCGGTTTACCGGTGCCGTTTTTGACTGGCTACTTCATGGACCGCTTTGGTCGTCGCGCGGTAATCGCCCCGGGCTTCGCGTCCTACGCCCTGGCGCTCGTGATCATGTCATTCACCGGCTTCTTTCCGTTGCCGATTGCATTCTTTGTTGGTTCGTACATTCTGGTGCAAGCCACCGCTGGGACGACCGGTGGCACCATGCAAGTGCTGGGTGCCGATCTCTCGCCGACGATCAACCGCGGCCGCTTTTTCGCCGTCTGGCGCATGATCGCTCAGTTGGCCGCGGCAATCTCCCCGGCTGCATTTGCGTTTCTCGCCGAACACATCAGCTATGGCGTCGGCTTTCTCTATCTCTCCACCTGGGCCCTGGTCGTGGTGGTGTGCGTCGCCTGGATATTGGGCGACACGCGCCGCTCGACGTAACTATGTCGGGTTGCGACCGCCGTAAATGACCCAGTCCAGGCGCTTCCAGAAGACATCGATGTCCGTGAACCCCGCCTCGGCCAGCCAGGTCAATTGCGGCTCGAGCGGAATCATGTAGCGGACGTGATTCTCGTAGCGCGCTTGCTCGAGCTCACTCCGATGCGTCCGCTTGTATGGCGCCTCGGGATCATAGCGATCGTTGACTTGTTCCCAGATCCTTTCCAGCGCCGCGTCTGGCGCCCGCACCGGATCGTAGTTGACGTACCAGCCACCTGGCTTGAGACGAGCCCGAATCTCGGCGAAAATCGAGCGCTTCCGGGTGTCAGGTAGATGATGAATGCTCAGCGCCGAAATCACCGCGTCGAGGGTCGGCGGCACTGTGGCTGGCCAATCGGACGACAACATATCGAACTCGACATAGCGGTATCTCGGGGCGTAGCCTGCCAGGACCTTGTCGCCTTCGGCCATCATCTGCGGCGAGAATTCGGCCAGTAGCGCCGTGGCTCTGGGGTACTCGGTCAGCACCGCACGAGATGCCGCGCCCGTCCCCGCCCCGAGATCCAGGAACGTAAAAGCCTCGTCCGTCTGGAACGGTAACAGCCTGGCAACCAGTCGCAGTTGCTCGGCGCGCTCGTGTTCTCGTTGCGCAGCCGAAGCCGCGAAAGCCCTGGCGACCTCTTCCGATTTCCAGAGGGCCGCGTTCGTATCGGTCTTGTCGAGCTGGTCCGCCATCGCTCGGATCTTACCTCTCTGTGCGAACTGTCCAAAGCCGCGCGGCGCGATTTGTGCGGTACGTGGTAGCGGGCGACGTAGTCGCCACCCACAATAACGTGATTGCACGCCCCGGACCCATGCGATTACGTGTCGGCTGCGAGTTTGATTTTTACGCTGACGCAGCGGTGCCGATGCTGATGCTTGTCCGTGCCCAACCCGACGGTGAACACGAGACCCTTTACGAGTCGCGCTGGACCGACCCCGAGATCCCCGTCACTGAGTATATCGACGCGTACGGCAACCGCTGCTGGCGCTTCGTCGCTCCGCCCGGCCGTTTACGCGTCCGCTACGACGCCCTGGTCGCCATCAGCGGCGAGCCCGACCCGGTCGTGCCTGACGCCCTGCTCGTGGCCGTCGAGGACCTCCCCGACGAGACGCTCGTGTTCACCCTGGCCAGTCGCTATATTCAATCCGACTTGCTGGTCGCCACGGCCTGGGAGCTGTTCGGCTCGACCCCGCCGACCTGGCAGCGGGTGCAGGCCGTGTGCGACTGGGTCCACGCCAACATCCGCTATGAAACCGGCAGCAGCGATCCGACGATCACGGCACTGGATGTCTTCCAGCGGCGCGTTGGTGTCTGCCGCGACTTCGCGCTGCTCGCGACGGCGTTCTGCCGAGCGCTGAATATTCCAGCCCGTTACACGTTCGGCTATTTCCCGGACATCGCCGTCGAGCCGCCCGACGTGCCTATGGATTTCCACGCCTGGTTCGAGGCCTATCTGGGCGATCGCTGGTACCCCTTTGACGCGCGGCACAACGTCCCCCGCATCGGCCGAGTGGTCATCGGTCGAGGCCGCGACGCGGTCGACGTGGCGCTGACGACGCAATACGGCGCGAGTCAGTTGAACATGATGACCGTGTGGGCCGACGAGGTGGGCGACAGTCTGACCTTGCCGCCGCGCGACGACGACGCCGATGAATTGGAGGCCGCCGAGGCCATCACGCCGAGTCTGGCTTCGTGACCCCGGACGCCCCCCAGCCGATGTATCGCGTTCGACATCACTATCGCTATGTCTATACCGCGCCGATCTGCAATGTCCGCCAGCGTTTGGTCATGATTCCGCCAGCACATCACGCCGACCAGATGGTGGTCTCGTTTGACCTGGCCGTGCGTGGCACGTCTGGTCGACTGCTGATCGACTGGCAGACAGACCAGTTCGGCAACCGCGTTTGTCGCGTCGAAGCCGAAACCGTCGAGCACGCGCTCGACTTCGAAGCGTGGTTCAGCGTCTGTCGCGGTGCTTCAGTCGCGGAGCCAACACTTACCGCTGACGAAGGCCGGGCGTACCTGAGTTTCACTGGCCTGACCGCACCAGACGAGCGCATCACCGATGCTGCGCGGACAATTCAAGCGCAGACGCCGCGCCAGCGAGAGCAAGCAGAGCTGGCGCTGCAGTGGGCGGCCTCATCGATTGCCTACCAGGTTGGCGTGACCAGTACGCATACGCCGGCGGCGATGGCCCTCCATTTGGGCCAGGGGGTGTGTCAGGACTACGCCCACATCATGCTCTCGTTGCTCCGGGTCATAGGTATTCCAGCCCGTTACGTTTCGGGTCATTTGCTCGGCGAAGGCGCTCCGCATGCGTGGGTCGAAGTTCTGCTCTACGATCCGGAGCGCAACGGGTTCGAGTTGTTGGCGTACGACCCGACCCACCGTCGTGTGACCAACTTGAGCTATATCACCGTCGCGGTCGGGCGCGATTTCGCCGACGTGAGCGGCACCTCAGGTGTGTTCAGCGGCGCGGCACTGGGCAAGTTGCATTGGACCAAACACGCCGAGCGCATTGAGCCAGCCACCTCGCAGGAGGCGTCCGAGGTCGCAGCGTGACGACCACGGCCCATCGCCCCGACGTGTTCACCTATGACCCGGGCGAGTTCTGGGATGAGATGTTTGCTGCGCCCGATACCGTCCGACCCTATTACGCGCCACTCGCCGGCGCCCTCTCCACCCTCAGCCCCAGCGAAGTCGAGCGCCGCCAGCGCGCCGCGGACCTGTCTTTTCAAGCCCGCGGCATCACCTTCGCCGTCAACCAGGGGGCAGAAGGCGTCGAGAAAATCATGCCTTTCGATCTGGTGCCACGCATCATCACCGCCGAGGAATGGCGCAAGATCGAACGCGGCCTGGAACAACGCGTCCGCGCCCTGAACCTGTTTCTCGGCGACATCTATCACGGCGGCAAAATCCTCCGCCAACGCGTCGTGCCACTCGACCTGGTCCTCGGCTCAAACGGCTATCGCCGCGAGGTACGCGGCATGGACGTCCCACTCGGCGTCTATACCCATGTAGTCGGCAGCGACCTGGTCCGCGATAGCTCCGGCGAGTTCTACGTTCTCGAGGACAACCTGCGCACTCCATCTGGCGTGTCGTACGTCGTCGAAAACCGGCGCGTGCTCAAACGCGTCTGGGCGCACATCTTCAAAGGCTACGACGTCCGACCGGTCGAAGGCTACGCGCAAGACCTGCTGGATGTGTTGCGGGCCGTCGCTCCGCCAGATGCCGAAGGTGAGCCGACCATCGTCCTGCTCACACCAGGTGTCTATAACTCGGCGTATTTCGAGCACGCCTTTTTGGCCAAAGGCATGGGCATCCAGATGGTGGAGGCCCCCGACCTGTTCGTCGATGACGGACTCGTGTTCATGCGGACGACGCATGGCCCGCAGCGGGTGCACGTCATTTATCGGCGTGTAGACGACGACTTTCTCGATCCGCTGGCATTCCGCTCGGACTCCATTCTCGGCGTGCCCGGACTGCTCGCCAGTTACCGTATGGGGGGCGTGAATCTGGTCAATGGTCTCGGTGCTGGTGTTGCCGACGACAAGGCAATTTATGCCTACGTGCCGAGCATTATTCGCTACTACATGAACGAAGAGCCGATTTTACCAACCATCAAGACGTATCTGGCCAGCGACCCGTCGGACCTGAGCTACATCCTCGAGCACATCGGCGAGCTGGTGGTCAAATCGGTCAACGAGAGTGGTGGTTACGGCATGCTGATCGGCCCGCACTCCACTCAGGCGGAGCAGGCTGAATTCCGCACCATGGTGCGCGCCAACCCACGCAGCTACATCGCCCAGCCAACGCTCGCCCTGTCGCGTCATCCATGCTGGATCGACGATCACTTTGAAGGCCGCCACGTCGATTTGCGGCCCTTTGTCCTGTTCGGTCGTGATGTGACAGTCACGGCCGGTGGTTTGACGCGCGTGGCGATGCGCCGCGGCTCGCTCGTCGTCAACTCCTCTCAGGGCGGCGGCGGCAAGGACACCTGGGTCCTGGCCGACGGGCCGACAGAGTAGTCGTATGCCACTGCTGTGTCGCGTCGCGGAGAACATGTTCTGGCTCAGCCGCTACGTCGAGCGAGCAATTGCGATCATCCGCGTGGTCGACGTCACGGCTCACCTCGAACTGGATGCTGGCGATGCCGATGGCGCACAGATCGACTTCTGGACTCCGCTGCTCGGTCCAACTCTCGACGGCCCGGCGCAAGCCGAGGCTCCTATGCCGATGCCGCACGACGTGCGGTACTACCTCGCCTTTGACACCGATAATCCTGGGTCACTGGTGTCCTGCGTGCGCAACGCTCGCGCCGCCGCGCGCCAGGTCCGCGACAGCATTTCGAGCGAGATGTGGGAACAGATCAACACCACGCATCTGATGCTCAGTCAACCTGAGCATGTGCAGGATCTGGAAGACGACCTGCATGCGTTTTACCGACGCGTGCGCGACAGCTTGCTGCTCATTCAAGGCCTCGCCGATGCGACTGTCGCGCACGATGAGGCGTACCAGTTTCTAGCGGTTGGACGTTATCTCGAACGTGCCGACAATGTCTCTCGGCTGCTCCGCTTGCAGAGCCATCTGCTCACCAGCTCGCCACCAGACGGCGGCGATGACACCGTCCGCTGGTTGGCTGTCCTGCGCTCCGCTGGCTCCGCGGAAGCCTACGCCCGTTACTACTCATTGCGCGTTGAGCCGACGCGCGTATTAGAATTCCTGCTGCTCAACGGCTCGTTTCCACAGTCCGTGCGGTACAGCCTGGGGGCTGCCTGGAGCGCGCTGGAATTGATCGCCCAAGCCACTGATGAAGGCTCCGCGCCTCCCGTTCGCGCGCTGGGGTTGCTACGGGCGCGCCTCGAGCACGCGTCAGTCGACGAGGTTATCGAGTTCGGCCTGGCAGAATTCCTGACCGGTATCCAGTCGGATATCGGCACCGTCTCAGAGCGGATCACACGCACCTACTTCTTATTCGCCCCCCACCTCGGACGCAATATCGCCGTCGCTCGCGCGGCGCAGATCATGGCCGCTCAGCAACAGCAATGAGAATTGCTGTCACTCATCTCACGCGCCTCGACTTCGGCCAGGAAGTGACCGAGTCAGTCATGGATGCGCGACTCGGTCCGCGCGACGACCCGGACCAGCGCGTGCGCCGCTTCCAGGTGCGGCTCGAGCCAGGCGGACATGTCCGCCGGTATGAAGACGGCTTTGGGAATGCTGCCCACCTGCTGACGACCATGCGGCCCCACGCGTTTTTGCAAGTGACCAGCGAGACCGAAGTCCAGACGTCGTTGGCAGACCCATTCGAGATCCCCTCCCCGCCGCCGCGGCCACTCGACGTGATCGAGCTGGTCGATTACCTGCACGCTTCGCCGCTCGTCCCACGCCTCGACATCGTGTCGGAAATGGCAGCGCCTTTCCGCCCGAACGATTTTGCCGACACGTTCGACACGGTCCGCCGCATGGCGGAGATGATTTATGAAGGTTTTACGTACAAACAGAACGTCACGGATGTCACCACGTCGATTGAGCACGTCATCGAAGGTCGGCAGGGCGTCTGTCAGGACTTTACGCACTTGCTCATCGGCCTGTGCCGCGCGATCGACATCCCGGCGCGCTATGCGAGCGGCTATATCGTTGGTCCTTCGACGAATCCTGCCGACGATGATGACAACACGCCGAGCCGCGGTGCCGGTGCGTCGCACGCCTGGATCGAGGCATTCACGCCCACCCACGGCTGGCGCGGCTTCGATCCGACCAACAACCTGGTGGCCAACGAGCACTACGTCAAAGTTGCGATCGGCCGTGACTATCAGGATGTCGCGCCGACCCGCGGTACCTATCACGGCACCTCGCAAGAGAACCTGACCGTCGCCGTTACCACCCGCACCCTCGACTGAAGGCGCTAGCGCCTTCAGTCGAGGGTCGTCTTGTGCACAATTGCCGAACGCTTTGTCTGCTTTGTTGGTCAGTTGTTACGTTCGTCCGTGGCAAGATGGTTACCTACGCTGAAACCTCCGGAGGACAAACCGAATGCCACTTCTGCCGAACACGATCGTGGAAGCGGGTGACTGGCTCCGCACCAAACGAATCAGCGCCGTGGAGCTCACCACGGGCCTGCTCGCTAGAGCCGAGGCCGCCCAGGATTCCGTGGCCGCGTTCATCACCATCACCCACGAAACTGCACTCGCCGCCGCGAGACAAGCCGATCAGGAACTGGCAGCCGGCACCGACCGAGGTCCGCTGCACGGCATCCCGATCGGCGTCAAAGACATCATTGCCACAGTCGAGGCGCCGACAACGGCCAACAGCCGCGTGATGGACCCGGCCTGGGGTGCCGGCCGGGACGCGACGGTCATCTCCAGGCTACGCGCGGGCGGCGCGATCATGATGGGTAAGCTCGGCTTGAACGAATACGCCATCGGCTACCCTGATCCAGATACCGGCTTTCGGATCCCCCGCAACCCGTGGGACCTGGAGCGCTTTCCCGGCGGCTCCAGCTCGGGCACCGGCGCCGCCATAGCAGCGGGCTTTGTGTTGGGCGGCCTGGGCACCGACACGGGCGGTTCCATCCGCGGGCCGGCTGCGTACTGCGGCATCTCCGGTCTGAAGCCCACGTTCGGCCGCGTCAGTAAAGATGGCTGCGTCCCGCTCGGCTATAGCCTGGACAACATCGGCCCGATGGCGCGCACGGCCCATGACTGTGCGCTGCTGCTGCAGGTCATGGCCGGCTACGATCCACGTGATCCAAGTACGGTGGATGTCCACGTGCCGGACATGCTCGCGACAAAAGATACTCCCCTGGCTGGATTGCGGATCGGCACTCCGCGGAGCTACTTCTTCGATGTGCCCGACCTCGACCCGGAGGCCCTGAAGGCGGTGCTCGCCGCAATCGATGTACTCGTCGCCGCTGGCGCCACCGTGTCCGATGTGTCCATCCCGCACGCTGACATCGCTCGTCACGCCCAACGAGTGATCATGTTCTCGGAGGCGTATGCCTACCACGAACCGGATTTGCAGACCCGCCCGGAGCTGTACGGCAAATACACCCGCCAGAGCATTCGACAGGGGGCCATGTTCAGCGGACCAGACTACGTCCAGGCTCAACGCGTCCGTTCGTTGATCAAGGCCGAAGTCGCGCAGGCGATGCCAAATGTCGACGTCTTGATTACACCGACGATGCTCGGGGTGGCGCCACGCTTCGACGCGTACGACTTTGAAGGCTCGATGCGACAGCCGACATTCATGGCCATCTGGAACCTGACCGGCTCGCCTGCAATGAGCATCTGCTGCGGCTTCTCGTCGGGATCCAACGGCACTCTGCCACTTGGCCTGCAGATCGTCGGCAAGCCGTTCGACGAGCCGACCGTCTTCCGCGCCGCGTATTCGTACCAACAACTGACCGACTGGCACAACCGCAAGCCAGAACCCGTCTGGGAGGCCCAGCTCGTATGACCATGTCACCGGATTCGCCCTCGATCAAGCAAACCGTCGACACGATTCTGGGCATCGCCCGATTGCCGATGAACGAAGAGGAGT
>DASYKL010000410.1:0-4046 GCA_035995405.1 Chloroflexota bacterium | reverse complement strand
CCTGGTTGGTTGCGATCGGCTCGATCAAGCGGGGCAGATCCTCGGGTGCATGGGTCAGGTCGGCATCCATGAATGCCAGTGCATCGAAGGCCGGCCGACGTTCAGCGAGCGCCGTGGCTATGCCCGTCCGCAGCGCGGCAGCCAGACCACGATTGCGTTCGTGGCGCACGATGCGCAGAAACGGATACGCGGGGCTCAGATCGGCCAGACGGGCATAGGTTGCGTCGCGGCTCCCATCGTCGACGGCGAGCGCGACCAGGTCCAGGTTGCGCTCGCAGCGGTCGCGGACGGCCGCCAGTCGCTCGAGCAGCGCCGCCACATTGCCCGCCTCGTTGTACATGGGCAAGACGATAGCTAGATGAAACATCGGGTCAATCAAGAGCGTAACAGTTGGCCATGCGGACAGCCCGTTAGACGAATTTGATCCGCCGTGCGGCGAACGCCACCATCTGCAGCAGTAGCCAGCCGTGTCGCCAGCGCTGGATGTTGGTCGTACCGTACGTCCGTTCGCGATAGCGGATCGGCAGGTCAACAATTTTGAGGTTCAGCCGCGCTGCACCGAAGAGGAGATCGAAGTCGCCAAAAGGATCGAAGTCACCAAAATAGGCACGTTGTGCTGCGATCCGAGCATAGTCGCTAGTGCGCAGTACTTTCGTGCCGCACAGCGTGTCTTTGATTGATTGTCCTAGCAGCCACGAAAACGCCAGGCTGAAGAACTTGTTACCAAGTAGATTCAAAAAGCGCATCGCCTGCTTCTGCATCGGATAGACCAGCCGCACACCATTGATGAACTCACCTTTGCCCGAGCGCAGAGCGTTGAGAAAACGAGGCAAGTCCTCCGGTGCGACGGTCAGGTCGGCATCAAGGATCATCAGCACATCGCCGCGCGCCTGAGCAAATCCGAGCCGTACCGCGTCGCCCTTACCCTTGCCAGTTTGTCGGAGCAGTTGTGTGCGGCGCTCCGGATGCTGCGCGATGGCGCGTTCGATGGCTTCGTACGTGCCGTCGCTGGAGTGACCCTCGACGAAGAGCAGCTCGGTGCCGCGGCCCATTTCGGGCGTCCGTTCGAAAATCGCCTCAATATTGCCCGACTCGTTCCGCGCTGGCACGATGACCGAGACCAGCGGCTCATCGAGCGCCGGCGAATTGGCCACGGGCCGTGGCGCTGGACGGGCGACGACGAAGTGCGTTAGATCGGCCAGGTCGAGTGGCCACACGCGAGCCAGGTAGCGATTGGCGAGGTGCTCCAGGCCGCCGAGGCGGAGCGGCAGCAGCATCTCGTCCCACTGCCGCGTCGGTTCGAAATCGGCCAGACGGAGCAGGTTCTCGACATCCTGTACGGTCAACCAATTCTGTTCGAGAAGTGGCCGCGCCAGGCCCATCTGGCGGGTCAGGTCGAGCGGCGCTTCCCATAGTCGGCTGTAGAAATTGACGATGAGTCGTGAATCGGGCCGCGTGAGGCGCTTCAATTGGTCGAACACGACTTCCACGTCCCACACATCGTTGACCAGGTCGGACAGGACGATCACGTCGAACGTTTGGCCGATCAAATCGAGCTGATGCGCGTCAGCCTGGATGAACGACAGCCCGGGCTGGCGCGATTTGGCGTTGCCGATCATGCCGCTCGAAAAATCGACACCGAGGCCGAACGATGGCTCAAGCGCGGCGAGCAGGTCGCCCTCGCCGCAGCCGATCTCGAGTACACGCTGCCCGCGCGGCACGAGCGAGCGATATACCTCGGTGAGCCGAGCATGATAAGCGGCTGACCAGCCTTTGGCGCCACCGCGACTGGCGGCGGCCACGGCGTCCCAGTGGGTCCTACGGGTTCGTGTGTAATCGCGCTGCGCCGTATCGGTGGCGACGTAGTCGCGCGTCAGAGTCACGTGGCTAATTGACCACCACGATCGTCGACGCGTCGCGTACCTGCAGCGCCGGTCGTCCTTCGGCAGCCGTGATGCGGCCCGAGACGCATACCGTCTTGCCGCTCAGGCTCTGGGCTGCCGCCGCGGCAACCGTCACCGCGAGGCCGGTGGGGTCGGGATACGGTTGGCCGAGCTCGAGGAGCGTGAGCCCATCGGGTGCCGCGCGCGTGGCGATGACGACACCTTGCACGACGCGCAGTTCGCCAAGATGGGTACGCGCTTCGTGCCACCAGATGGCGTCCTGACAGGTCGGCCGCGGGAGGGGTGTGGCGTTGGGCGTGGCGGTTGGCTGGGGGTTGTTGGCGATGATGCGCTGCACCTCGGCGACGGCCGTGCGTCGAACGTTGGTGGCCTGAGCTGCCGTGGTCGATTGCTCGGTTTGGCTGCTCGAGTTTGGCATTGGCCCGCAGGCTGCGGCGGCAAGGATCAGGCCAAGGGCGACGACAGCGAAGGCGGAGAGCCCGCGGGCAAGCACGTGCCAAGATAGTACCGGCGCGAGTCTCGCGGCCACGCCAAGCGTGACGAGGCCTTAGAAGCGTTAAATGAAACGGCCCATCTGAAGAAACCTCAGAGGGGCCGCGTCACGTGTGGAAAACGAGAGCAGGCGCTACACAATCGCGAACGATTTTACCTCGCCACGCTGCGGCAAGCCACAGTGTCCCATACGGCGTGTTGCCACGCCCAGCCTCGCGCTTTGCTCCGTTAACCTCAAATATAGTATCGAATCAAAACGGTTCGAGTCAATACAAAGCGACCGTACAAACGCGTTTCGTCAGGCCTTTCGCCGGCACCAGTGGGCGCTATTGCTGCCGCCCGAATGCCGCGTCGTGGACTCGAGAGTTCCGACCTCGCCCGTGAGCGCGCTGGCGCCTATCGTGATCCCGCCGTCAAAGCGACTCGAGGACTGCGGCCTATACTGCCGCCCGAGTGCAGCGCCGCGGACCCAGGTTTCCGAGCTCGCCCGCAGGCGCGCTGCCGCCCAGCGTGAGCCCGTCGTCCAAAAAAATCGAGGACCGCACGTTGGCGATCGGCTTGGTGCTGCTGCTGGCGTTGACCGTGATCGCCTATGCGCCGTTCGTTGGCACCGGTTTCGCCGCGACCGACTCGTTGCCTTTGGTCGAAACGAGTCGCTTTTCGTCTATTGCCGAGGCAGCGCAGCACTTCTTGCAGCCGGTCATGGCTGGGACCCGCTTCACCGCTGGCGAGTTGGTCTATCGGCCGCTGGTCTCGGTGACATTCGGCATCGACTACCTGGTCTGGGGTCTGAATGCCGCCGGGTACCACGTGACGAATCTGCTGCTGCACATCTGCGGTGTGGTCGGCGTGGTGGTGCTGCTGGTGCAGCTTGGTCTGCGAGCGTGGTCGGCGTTGGTGGGTGCCACGCTCTTTGCGCTGCATCCGCTCGTCGTTGCAAGCGTGCCGGTGATTGCTCGGCGAGACAGCATCTTGCCCGTGGTCACCATAGTGGCCGGTGCGGCACTACTGATCTCGTCTGATCACGCGTCTGGGTCTCGCCGCTTGGGTTTGCTCCTTGGCTCGCTCGTGCTGACCGCCGCCGCGCTGCTCAGCAAGGAATCAGCTTTCGCAGCAGTCTTTCTGGTCGCCATGCTGTTCGTCGCCTCACGCTTGGCGCGCGGTGATCGACCGCGCGTGGTGCTGCGGCGCTCGTGGGTGCTGATCCCCTTGTTTGTCCTGACCGCTGTTGTGTTCGTCGTCCGCCTGATGCTGCTGCGCGGCCTGGGCGGCGGCTCCGAACTCGCGACACTGCTGTTCGTCGATATGGACCAGTACAGCCAGACGCTAGGCGCCTTCACGCGCGACCTGGCCTGGGTGATAGCGAGTCTGGCCTCGTCGACGCGTGAGGTCTGGCCGCGCGGTGCCGCGCTCGTCGTCGTCTGCCTGCTGGTCGCCAGTCTGGCGCTGCCGCGTCGCTATGGTTGGCTGCTGCTGAGTGGCGTGCTGTGGGTTGTCGCCTTTGGCTTTTTCGCTGCACTGCTCAAGATATCGACGATCGCCTGGCTAGCCTATTTCGCGCTGGTTGGTCTGTCGCTCGTGGTTGCCGCGGGACTGGAAGGCGCCGCGTGCCAGATAAAGAAGGCCCGCGGACGTGTTCGAGCCATCAAC
>DASYKL010000409.1:0-8237 GCA_035995405.1 Chloroflexota bacterium | reverse complement strand
AGCGTGCCCGACGATGTCGCGACTGCGCTCGAGGACCAGCCACAGGCCAAGCGCTTCTTCGAGGGCTTGTCCTATAGCAGCAAACTCCGGCTGGTGTTGGCAATCCAGGCGGCCAAAACAGACGACACGCGGCAGCGACGGATCGCAAAAACCGTCAGCGGGTTAGCCGAGGGTCGAGCCTAGTCGCCGAAGCCGCCATTGGTGATGAATGGCTCGGTCTCGCCCGCGGTACGGGCGTCCTCGGCGAAGGTCTGGACGCCGGCGACTTCGATTGCTGGACTGTCGGTACCTTCTGCCCCTGGCTGGCTGGCGGAGCCCTCAGCGGAGACAGACGCGCTTGTCAGTGCGAGGACAGACAGTAAGGTGACGGCGGCAAAAGGGAGACGCATACCCGGGCACGTGCCCGCAAAAGGCGTGCCGCCGAGCGCAGCCCCGTCAACTCCGTCAGCCGCGTCGGGCCGTCGAGCGTCGCCCGTAAGGTCGGATCGCGGTCAGTTCTGGCTGAAGCAGGTGGCCGGGCAAGCCAGCTCGCCTGGCGCCGCTGGCACGTGCTCGTAGCAGCAGCTGGTCAAGGCCATCGGACTATGGCGCTGCGCGCTGGCATCGCGGCCGCATTCTTTGCAGTGGATGGACTCGAGCATCGGCGGGCACAGTGCCCAGCCATCGCTGCCAATGCTCACGGGTCCCGTAAATTCAGCCATAAGGGGTTGCGGGATTCTAACAGCGCAGCACCCCGCCAACGACTACGAAGCTGGCACGATCTAGGCCAGCCCGAGCAGTTCTGGCAGCTCCGCCAACGCCTCGATTCTCGCCCAACTCTCGACGCCGCGCGCGGCGAGGTCATCGGCATTTGCCCGAAACGCGACGAAGCGTGCGCCGATTGCCGCACGGTGTGTTGCCAGACCGTCGATATATGCGTCACCGACCAGCACCGTCGGGCCGCTACCGAGCGCGTGATGCGCCTGCGCCACACCCGCCCCACTCGGCTTAAGCGCTGGCACCAATCCTCGTCCCAGGACCAGCTCCAGCGGTGCCCGCAAGTCGAAGCGCTCGAGAGCCGCTTCGGCCGAGGTCACCGAGTTGTTGGTCAGCACGGCCAGGCGGAGGCCAGCGTCACGCAGGGCGTCGAGCGTCACGCGGGCATCGGGCTCGACCGTGCCGTGAACCATCCCGTCGCGCTCGAATTGATCGACGACGGTCCACAGCTCAGCGGCCAGGGCTGGAGAGAACTCGGCGGCGAAGTCGAGCCACTCCGGGATGGCATTGACTCGCGGATCGGCTGGCGCAACGTCGAGCGCGCCGGCCTCAAGCAAACGAGCAATGATGGTTTGGCGAATTCCCAGAAAATCGATGCGTGAGTGGACGAGGGTATTGTCGAGATCGAAGATGACGATCTCGGTCACAAGCTGCTGCGTCAGGGTGTCAGGGTAAGCGGGTCGCGCCGAACCAATGGCTCGACCAGTACGCCGTCGTCAGTTTGGAGATGGTGACGCCGGCGGTCTCGTCGGCGGCGTGGACGAACTGGTCATTGCCGATGTAGATGCCGTTGTGGCTCAGGCCTGGCGAGTACGTGTTCTGGAAAAAGACCAGGTCGCCCGGTTTCAACTCCTCGCGGCTGGGGTGTGAGCCGCTGTTGTATTCGCCAAACATCCCGCGGCTGAGTGGTTTCCCGACCTGTTTGGCGACGTACCAGAGGAAGCCAGAGCAGTCGAAGCCGCTCGGGCTCGAGCCGCCCCAGACGTACGGGGCGCCCAGGAGTTTGAGGCCGGCGCCGGCGAGGCCATCGGTTGGTGAGCCCTTTGGCGGGGCGACGACGGCGATGGGAGCAGCCGGTTTGGTGGGCGCCGCGGCGGGCTTCGTCGTCGTCGGCGGCGGCGTCGGTGTTGCTGGTGCCGCCGCGGGATTCGCGGTGCTCGGCGCGGGCTGCGGGGCTGAAACGGCCGCCGGCGCTGGCTGCGTTGCGGAGGCCGCAGCGGGAGCCGCAGCTGCCCCGCGTTCCGTCGCTGCTGGGCTCGGCGTCGCGGGCGCGGCAGCGGCCTGTTGGCCTGGCTGCGCCGGGACCACGACCACCTGGCCGATGCGGATCAGCTCTGGATCCTCGAGCTCGTTGAAATCGATGAGCGTGCCGAGGTCGACTTTTTCACTCAGGGCGATGTCGCGGAGGGTTTCGCCGGCCTGGACGACGTGCTCGTGGCCAGGGAGCGGGACTTTTAAGACGCTGCCGACGGCGATGCGGTTCGGGTCATCGAGGCCACTGGCCTGGGCGATGACGTCGGCCGTGACCTGCAGCTGGCGGGCGATCTGGGTCAGGGTTTCGCCGGGCTGGACGGTGTACGTCACCAGGAGGGTTCGCTTCTTGGCCGTGACGGACGTTGACGGGGCTGGGGCGCGCTTGGCGGCGCCGGTCGGCAAAGCGGAGGCGTCCGCGGGAGCGGCTGCTGGCACCGCTGGGGTTTGCCCGCTGCCTGGCACCTGCAGCGAGGTGCCAGCGACCAGACGATCGGGGTCATCGAGCTGGTTGGCGTCTACCAGGGCCGCCGTGGTGGTCGAGAATTGTTGGGCGATGCTCCACAGCGTGTCGCCTTCGGCGATGCTGTAGGTGCGTGGCGTAGTTCGGCTCGGAACTGCGGCTGGCGCGGTGGGTCGCGACGCGTTGGGTGCGGCGGCTGGGCTCGGTAGAGACGTGTGCGCGCAGCAGATGTCTGCGCCCGCCGTCGTTGGGAGCTTGAGCGATTGGCCTGCCAGCAGGAGGTTTGGGTCATCCAGACCGTTCAGCTTCAGCAGTACGGCGGGGTCGACGTTTGCGTCGGCGGCAATCTGCGACAGCGTTTCCCCAGCGAGGACGACGTGGGCCCCGCCTGCCGGGGCGTCCTCGGCGTGGACGGGCGAGGACAGGGGCGCCAGCGTCAGGGCGAGACTGAGGGCGCTGCTCGCGAACGCGACGGAGGGCCGCACGACCGAAGGCATCTCTCGCCGAGTCTAACCGGCACTCCGGGCCACGCTGCCGGGGCGACCCTCACAGCGAGGTCACGGCTCCACCACAACGCGCCCAACGCGCCGGCCGGGACAGCGACGACGCAAGCCGCGAAGCGAGGCGGCCGCCGTCAGCCGCCGCGCACCGCCGACAGCGCCACCGAGTGCGCCGCGGTCGACAGTGTCGGACGAGGCAGCCGCTACGCCGCCGCGCCGGGCCGCCAACGCCGCCCAACCACGTGCGCCAACGCGACCAATAGCGCCAACGCCGCCAGCTACGCCAACACTGCCAAAGGTGCCAGCGGTGCCGACTGCGACTACCTTTGGACCGCGCGTGGAGGTATTAGCTGATCCGTTCCCCCGCGGGGCGTCTGGTGCTGACCGCCAGGCTGTCTCGCTTCGGGCGGGTCAGCCAGACGGCTACCGCGGCCAGGAGGCCCACGACTCCCGCGCCTACGCCGATCAGGCCCATGGTTTGGGCACTTTGCGCGGCTGCTCGGGCGCTCTGGACATCGGCGCTCATTTGCACTGGGTCTGGCGCGGCGATCGGGAATTGGAGGTCCGTTGAGGGCTCGGCTTTGTTGAATTTGCCGTCGGCGGTGTCGAACTTCTCGTTGACCTGGTCTTCAGCGATCGACCCTTTAAAGGTCCACTGGTAGTCGCCATCACGCGTCGGCAGAATGTCGGCAACGTAATAGCCGGGCTGACCGAACACCGCTCGCAACGGGAAGCTCCTGGTGGCGGCACCCTGGCGAATGTCGACGCTGAGCGTTTTTTCGGCGCCGACGACAGGCTCAGCTGGGTTGGTGCCGCTTTTGGAAATGCGAATGCTGGCCGCGTTTTTCTGGTTGACATAGGCTGGCTCGACGTCCCAGCCAACGACCACGTCGTACTTGTTCGTGGCGATGGTGCGTCGCTCGTGGGCCAGCGACAGAGTTGGCGCAACAAAAAGCGCCGCAAGCAGGGCGATCGAAACGATCGCCGTTAGTTGTTTGGCATGCATGTGTATATAGAAACCTCACCGCTTTGAAAGCGGACATATGCGGAAAAGATGTGGAAAATTTGCCGCGAATGCGTCGCACAAACCGTGCGCATCGTGCGTCAAGTGCGCAGCAGTGAGGTCGGCGGTGGATCGGGTGGCGGTTCATTGAGCGCCCCCGGCCACGTCATCACATCAGCCGCCAGGCGCTGCACCGGCCCGGCGACCAGGTCAGCGGTGGCGCGTGGCAGCGGTGGCGTGAGGCCGCTACCAGGCAGTTCGGTGGTCGTGCTGGCGCCGGCTTCGATCGTCGAGCCAAGGCTCAGCTGCGCCGATCTGACCGCCACGCGCTCGCTGCCGAGGTGGACGTGCGGCAGCGCGGCGTGCAGCAGCGCGCCACCGTGAACGGGGTCGCTCGAGCCCACTGGCACGCTGCTCGCCAGCAGCAGCGCCAGGACATAGATGCCCAGAATGGCGAAGCTCATTCGCACGTCCAGCGGCTATTGTCGCGCAAATCAGGCCCTCGTGAGTGTGAAACTCGTCACCGGACACCCGTCCCCTTGTGGCGCCGTGGTGCGTTTACCTGGGTGCAATCACCAGCAGGAGACAGCGTCATGCGGACCAAACGTCAGATCCACACAGCTTCGATCAGACAGTCGAACGGCTACTCGGCCGACGATCTGGCCCGTATCGCGCGCCCGGAATCGGTCGTCATTCTGGCGGCCACGGTGCGTGCCGCACGCGAGGCAAATCGGTGCGAGCAGATCGACGGGCTCAAGGAGCGTCTGTCGGACGGCGGCTATGCCGTCTCGAGCAAGGACCTCGCCCAGTGCGTGCTCTCCTCACGGCTCTAACGGGGCGCATCTAACCAACCAAACACGCGCCTGAGTCGACGACTAAACCGTCGGCAAAGTTTAGATCAAAACCGAGCAGAACAAACGCCGTGTAGCGGGGGGTATTGACGTGACCTCGTATACTGGCGTGTGGCTGGAAACAGAGCTTCCGCGAACGGTCCTTTGGAGCGACAGGGGATACTTCCCAACGGCGCGCCGACGTACTGGCTCGAATAGCAACAACTTCCACCACTTCCTGCTTCGGGAGTCGGCGTGCAGTACGCAGATAAGACCCTCACCTGCCGCGATTGCAATGCAACGTTCGTGTTTACCAGCGGTGAGCAAGAGTTTTACACCAGTCGCGGGTTCGACAATCCGCCTAGTCGGTGCCCGTCGTGCCGCGCGCAGCGCAAGGCGGAACGCTCCAACTCGTTTGGACCAACGAGCTATGCCAGTAGTGGTGGCTACAGTGCGACGCCACGGCGCGAGATGTTCGTGACCCAATGCGCTAGCTGTAACGGCGAAGCGCGGGTGCCATTCCAACCGCGCGGCGACAAGCCGGTCTATTGCTCCGATTGCTTCGAAACCCAGCGTGGCGGCGTCGGGCGACCAGTGCGCGGAGGATCGCTCCGCTAAAAGCCTGTCGACAACCCCAGTTGCCGCGGCGTTTCGCGCCAGGGCGCTAGCGCGGAACGCCGAACGGGGTACTATTTGCGCCGTGCCCAAAAACGATGCCATCGAGATGGACGGTACCGTCGTCGATGCGCTGCCCAATACCCAGTTCAAGATCAAGCTCGACAACGGGCATGAGCTGCTGGCCTATACGGGCGGAAAGATGCGTAAGTTCCGCATCCGCATCTTGCTCGGCGACCGTGTCCGCGTGGAAATGAGTCCGTATGACTTGACCCGCGGCCGCATTTCTTATCGCTACCGCTAAACCCCAGCTCGTCGCCTCGCGCGGCCGACGCGAACAGCCCGCCCACCCTGGCGGGAGCATGGCCTCGCGCCGCGCCCAACCTTGACAATGAGACTATCAAAGTACATACTGTGGTCAGCATTAGCCTTCAAGGTGAAGGAGGGGGTTGCGTGGCGGCCAAGACCCGACGCGACTACTACACGGTGCTGGGCATCGCTCGCACCGCGTCCGAAAAGGACATCAAGACCGCCTATCGCAAGCTCGCGCGGAAGCATCATCCCGATGTCAACCCGGGCGACAAGAGTGCCGAGTCACTCTTCAAAGAGATCGGCGAGGCCTACGCCGTTCTCTCGGACCCAGACAAGCGGCGTAAATACGATCGCTGGGGCCATGATTTCGAAAAGATCGAGCAGGCTCAAGCCGCCGGCGGCACCTATCGCCGCCCAGGCAGTCGCTCTGCCTGGTCGTCGACCACGCCTCCGGGTAGCTCCAATGGTGCGCCGGGCGGCGGAGTCAACTTCGAATCCGAAGATCTTGGCGGCTTGTTCGAGCAATTGTTTGGTCGCGCCGGACGCACCCAGGTGCGCAACACCGCGCGCAAAGGCGCCGACCTCGAGCAGCCTGTCGAGATCAGTCTGGAAGAGGCCTTTAACGGCACGCAGCGGACGTTTTCGATTCGCGACGCGCTGTCAGGTGAGACACGGACGGTCGAAGTCAAGATTCCGTCCGGGGCGACCGACGGTTTGCGCGTGCGGGTCGGCGGCAAAGGTGATCCCGGGCTGGGTGGCGCGCCGGCCGGCGACCTCTTCCTGATCGTCAGCATCAAGCCCAATCCGCTGTTCGAGCGCGAAGGCGACGATCTGCGCGTCAAAGTCATCACGCCTCTCTTTACCGCCATCCTCGGCGGTGAGGTCATGGTGCCAACGCCGAAGGGCAGTCAGCTAGCGCTCAAAGTGCCGCCCGAAACGTCGAACGGCCAGCGCATTCGATTGGCCGGCCAGGGCATGCCACGGGTTGGTGGTGGTGCGCGGGGTGACCTTTACGCCGAAATCACCGTCCAGCTGCCGCGCGGCCTGTCCGAGCACGAGAAGAACCTGTTCGCCGAGCTGGCTCGTGGACGAGAAGCGTCGGGGGCGGCATAAGCCATGGCCGCCAGACCGTCCGACGCGGATTTCGAAGCTGCCGGTTTGCCGGCCAACGCGGCATTCGTGATCAGCGTTGCCGCGCGACTCGTCGGCGTCCACGAGCAGACGCTGCGTTATTACGAGCGCGCTGGGCTCGTGGAGCCGGCTCGCTCGAAAGGGCGCATCCGGCTCTATTCGCTGCATGACCTGGAGCGCATTCGCCAGATCCGACGGCTGACCGACGAGATGGGAGTCAATCTCGCCGGCGTGGAAGTCATCATGCGTCTCACGGACCACATCCGTGAGCTGGAACAACGCGCGATCGAGCTGCAGGCCGAAGTGCGACGTTTGCGCACCCCGTCCACTCGATCGCCCAGAGGAACAACGACATGGACATGAACAAACTGACCGAGAAAGCACAGGAGGCGGTCGCGGTTGCCCAGCGCGACGCCGAACAACGCCACAACACGCAGCTCGAACCCGAACACGTGCTGAGCGCACTGATCAAGCAGGAAGCGGGCGTCGTCCCGGCGGTTCTCGACAAGTTGGGTGTGGTGCCCAGCCAGGTCACCCAGCGTCTGGAAACGATTGTCGGCGGCTTCGCGCGCAGTCAGGGGCAGCAGCAGGTGTATGTGTCGCCGGCGTTTCGGCGACTGTTCGATGCCGCGGCGCAGGAAGCCGAGCGGCTCAAAGACGATTTTCTCAGTACCGAGCATTTCCTGTTGGCCCTCACCGCCGACGCCGACACGTCACCAGCCGGCAAGCTGCTGCGGGAGCTCGGCATTACGCGCAACCGTGTCCTGCAAGCCTTGCAAGAGGTCCGCGGCGGACAGCGCGTCACGTCGCAGTCGCCCGAATCGACGTATCAGTCGCTGGAGAAATACGGCCGAGATCTGACCAGGGCTGCGCGCGCCGGGAAACTTGACCCCGTCATCGGCCGCGACGAGGAAATTCGACGGACTATTCAAGTTCTGTCGCGGCGGACCAAGAACAACCCCGTGCTCATCGGCGAGCCAGGCGTTGGCAAGACGGCCATCGTCGAAGGGTTGGCCCAACGAATCGTGCGCGGCGACGTGCCAGAAGGTTTGAAAGACAAGCGCATTGTGGCTCTCGATCTCGGTGCGCTGGTGGCTGGCGCCAAATATCGGGGTGAGTTCGAGGAGCGCCTCAAAGCCGTGCTCAAGGACGTCACCGAGTCGAACGGCCAGGTGATCCTGTTTATCGATGAGCTCCACACGGTGGTCGGCGCCGGGGCTGCCGAAGGCTCGATGGACGCCTCGAACATGCTCAAACCGATGCTGGCTCGTGGTGAGCTGCATTGCATCGGGGCGACGACCCTCGACGAGTTCCGCAAGTACATCGAGAAAGACGCCGCGCTAGAGCGACGATTCCAGCCGGTCTTTGTGGATCAG
>DASYKL010000408.1:0-6876 GCA_035995405.1 Chloroflexota bacterium | reverse complement strand
CGCTGGGGGTGATCGGCGGCTGCAACGTGCAGTTCGCGCTTGATCCAACGTCGCGCCAGTATGCCGTCGTTGAAGTCAACCCAAGAGTCAGTCGGTCGTCGGCGCTGGCGTCGAAGGCGACGGGCTACCCCATTGCCCGGGTGACGGCCAAGATTGCCGTCGGTAAGCGTTTACATGAGATTCCGAATGCGGTGACACAGCGGACGACCGCGGCATTCGAGCCGTCGCTCGATTACCTGGTCGTCAAGATTCCGCGCTGGCCATTTGACAAATTTCCTGCCGGCGACCGGCGCCTCGGCACACAGATGAAATCGACCGGCGAAGCGATGGCCATTGACCGGTCCTTTGAAGCGGCGCTGCAGAAGGCGGTTCGATCGCTAGAGATGAGGAACCGAGATCTGTTGTGGGAAGATCCGACCTGGTCGGCGGCGGACATCGAGCGGCTCATTCGCGAGCCGAACGATCTTCGCTTATGGGCGCTCATGGCGGCGCTACGACGTGGTGAGACGCCCGACACGCTCGCCGAATGGTCCGGCATGGATTCGTTCTTCTTGAGAAAACTGGAGAACATCGTGTCGTGTGAGCGGCGGTTGCTGCAGGCCGCCGAGTTGACGCCGGCTCTGGCTCGACGGGCCAAGCGGCTCGGTTTTTCGGATCGCCAGATTGGCACGCTGCTCGACGAGATGCCGGAGCGCATCCGCGAGCGTCGGCGGGCGTGGAACATTCGCCCGACCTACAAGATGGTCGACACGTGTGCGGCCGAGTTCGAAGCGGTCACGCCGTACTTCTATGGCACGTTCGAGGCGGAGAACGAGGCGCAGGCGCTTCCTGGCTCAAAGGTGGTGGTGCTGGGCTCCGGCCCAATCCGCATCGGCCAGGGCATCGAATTTGACTACTGTTCGGTGCGAGCGGCGCTGGCCTTACGGGAGCACGGCGTGCAGAGCATCATGATCAACTCCAACCCCGAGACGGTCAGCACCGACTTCGATGCGTCCAGCCGGCTGTACTTCGAGCCGCTCGATGAGGAGTCGGTGCGGGATGTCCTGGAGAATGAGACGGGGCCCGACGGCCGCGCACCGCGCGTGTTGGTGCAGTTTGGCGGCCAAACGGCCATCAATCTGGCCGAGCCGTTGGTGCACGCCGGGTATGCCCTGCTCGGCTCGGACCTGCAAGCGATCGACATGGCCGAGGACCGCGATCAATTTTCGAACTTGCTCGACCACCTGGGAATTCCGCAGCCGCCGGGAGGCATCGTCAGTACGCCTGAAGAGGCGGTCGCGCTGGCCCAGCAACTGGGCTATCCGGTGCTGGTGCGGCCGTCGTTCGTGCTCGGCGGGCGGGCGATGGAGATCTGTCGGAATGCGGCCGAGCTGCACGGGTTTGCCGCGGTGGCCAAGGAGATCGCGGGCAAGAAACCGTTGCTGGTAGACAAGTATCTGGAGGGCGCCGAGATCGAAGTCGACGCCATCTGCGATGGCACCGACGTGCTGATCCCGGGGATCATGGAGCACGTCGAACGAGCCGGCGTGCACTCCGGGGACAGCATCGCGCTCTACCCGGCGCAGTCGCTGTCGGCGCAGTTGATCGACACCATCGTGCGGTACACCACGGAGATGGGCCGCGCGCTCGGCGTTCGTGGGCTCTTCAACATCCAGTACGTCGTGTTCGATGGCGTCGTCTACGTCATCGAGGTCAATCCGCGCGGCAGTCGGACGGTGCCATTCCTGAGCAAAGTAACGGGCGTGCCGATGGTCGATCTGGCGGTGCAGGCGGGGCTCGGGCAGCGTCTAACCGATCTCGGGTTCGGAACCGGTTTGTGGCCGGCACAGCCGCTCGTCGCGGCCAAGGCGCCGGTCTTCTCGATGTCGAAGCTGACGCAGGTCGATACCTATCTCGGGCCGGAGATGAAGTCGACGGGCGAAGTCATGGGACTTGGTACGACGGCGGCCGAGGCGCTGGCCAAGGCGCTGCTGGCCGCTGGGGCCGGGCTGCCGGCGCCAGGGGCGGCGGTCCTGCTATCGATCGCCGAACGGGACAAGGCTGAGGCGATGCCGCTCATTCGCCGTCTGGCGGACCTGGGTTATGACCTGGTGGCTACCGAGGGGACGGCGGCGCGCATTCGGTCCGACCTCGGGCTACGGGTCGACGAAGTGACTAAGAAGTTGCACGAAGGTCACCCGAATGTGCTGGACGTTATCGTCTCGCGACGGGTTTCGGCGGTCGTGAACACGGTGACGGGCGATCGGCGGCCACTCGTCGATGGCTTTTTGATACGACGCACCGCGACCGAGCGACGGGTGCCCTGCTTCACGAGTCTGGACACGCTGCGGGCGGCACTCGATGGCTCATCGTCATCGCGCTCGATGACGGTCCGCACGGTGGATGAGTACCGCGGCGGCGGGTCACGGCCATCGGTGACGTCAGCGATCGCCACGGCGTAGCGTGGTCTGCGCGAGCGACCTGCGCGAATAACGCACACCGGTCGGCGAGCCCTCTGCCCATTTGCGCGTCTTGTGGACCATAACGCGGCGCCCGGCGGGACATATAGTTGGACTTGGTTCGCATGGATTCTGTCTCGAACGCGCCACCGGGCGTTCCTGCTTCTACGCGTGAAGGGTGGCGCTCGATCGAGCACCGCGTTCTGAAACGGCGCGGCAGCGCTACGCGAAGCTATCGCAAACGACGAACGCGGGCCGATGTCACTGTTCGTGACGCGTTTGAGACCTGGCGCGGCGGAGCGGAAATGCTGCGCCGGGCCGCCGGTCTGGCCACCCTGATCCTGGCCGCCCTCGCCGCGGCCGACCTGATCGTCGACAGCGCCCCATTGCGCGAAGCAGCGTGGGTCTCGGCAGTGCTCGTCGCCGGCGTGGCCTCACTGCTGGCCGCCGCCGCGGCAGAGCGTGCCAGCCTCGAGCAATCGCGGCGCTGGCATCTGCAGGCGGTCGCCAGCGCGGTCGTCATGTTCATGCTCATGGCCACTGGGACCGATGGCGCGACGGGCGACCTGCTGTGGTTCCTGATCGTTGTTGGCGCCGCGTCGACTCTTGTGGCGATGGCGACGAGTTATCGAGAGGGTGCGAGCTCGGGGGTGAGCTCGATCTGTCTGGCGCTCGACTCGGCAGTCGTCGGCTTCACCGCGGCGTTGATGACGGTGTCACTGGCCAGCGCCGCGCCGCAACCCATTGGCGCCGCCGCGATTTTGCTGGGCGCGTTTGCCGCCGCTGGCTATGCCGTCGCCGTTGCGACGCGGCCGGCAGTGAGAGCAGAACCGCGTGGCTCAGACGCGCTGTTTCTGGGCGGCGTCCTGGTGCTCTGCCTCAGTGCAGCGGGCGAAGCGGCCCGCCAGATTGGATTGGCCGCCCCGTCGGCGCTGGCGGCGCCAGGGGTGGCGCTGTTTGGCTCCCTGGGCCTGGCTCGCTCAGCATGGGTTGGCCCGCGCCGTCTGCCGCATGCGCACAGCGACGACACGATCGCGACCGAATCGCGTCTGCGGCTGGTGCCCGCGCTCGCCGCGGCCGTGGCCATCGTCGTGCTGTCGTGGGCTGAGCTAGACGGTCGCGGCACACGGGCTGGCTTCTTCGGCATTCTGATGTTGTTTGGCTTGATTGTCAGCCGCTTGTTGTTGACGCTGGTTGAAAATCGGCAATTGCTACAGCGCGTCGAACGGTCGGGCTTGTTCGAAGAGAAACTGCGCGACCTGGGCGGGGCGCTGGTGGCGGCGCTCGATCGCAAGAATACGCTCGAGCTGGTCTGCCGTACGGCGCAGCTGGCGCTGGCAGCCGATTCGGTGCTGTTGTGGATGGTCGACCCGGGGACCGATGAGCTCGAAGCCGTCGACGTCCTGGGCTCGAAGCGCGACTCGCTGCTCAAGCGGCGGCTGAGCTTGTCCGACAAGACGTCTTTGTGCGCTCGGGTAGCACGAACCGGCGCGGCGGAGATCGTCTCGAGTGTGCCGTCGGCCAACGCCAGCAACGGCTTTCTGAATGTCCTGCTGCACGCTCAGGCACTTCTGGCGGTACCTGTCGTGCATGGCGGACGGGTGCAGGGTGTGCTGGTGTGTGTCGACGCGCGGAATCCCGCGGCGTATGGCCAGCGCGAGCTATCCAAAGCGGAGCTGCTCGCCTCGCAGGTAGCTGTTGCACTGGACAATGCCTATCAGCATGCGCTGCAGCGGCGACGCCTCGATGAGCTGACCGCGCTGTACCAGTTCGCGCAGTGTGCCCATTCGGCGTTGTCGGGAGTCGAGATCGTCGGCCAGCTGCTGCCGATCCTTAAAGAGCGGCTGAACTACACCCACGGCACCATCTGGCTACGCGACGAGATCACCGGCACGTTGCGCCTGGCTGCTGGTGACGGTCCGACGGGTGCGATCCGCGCCCTGCGGCCGTCACCGCTGGCTACCCGAGCGTTTTTGTCTGCTCAAACGGCACGGGCTGGCCTGGAATGGGATGACGAGCGCGTGCGAGCCGAGGACGAGCCGTCGGAGCTGGCTGTACCAATGGTCTTGAAGCGTCGCGTTGTGGGGGTGATCGACCTGGAGAGCCCGTTCGCCCACGCCTGGGCGCCACCCGACGAGCGCCTGCTTGCCGCTCTTGCCAATCACGCCGCGCTGGCAGTCGACAATTTGCAGCTGCTCGACGAGACGCGCAAAGTCGAGGCTCTGAAAGAACTCGATCGGATGAAGACCGAGCTACTGGGTACGGTGTCGCACGAGCTGCGCACGCCGTTGGGCTCCATCAAGGGCTATGCGACGACGTTGCTGACCCATGGCAACAAGCTCCGCAAAGAGGAACAGCGTGAGTTCCTGGAGATCATCGACTCCGAGGCGGACCGACTACGAGAGTTGATCGAGAATCTGCTCGACCTGTCGCGGTTGGAAGCAGGCGTCCTGCGCATCGACAAGGACCCCGTACGCCTGGGGTCGATCGCGGCTGATGTCTCGCGCAAGGTCCAGCTGGCGACGCCGAACCATCAGCTTGAGCTAGACTGGCCGACCAGTGACCCGCTGGTGAGCGCGGACCAGCGCCGCATCTACCAGGTCGTTCAAAATCTACTGACCAACGCGGTGAAGTACTCGCCTGATGGAGGCTGCATCACTCTATCGGCACGCTGCGAGCGCCGCGATCTGGTTGTGTCCGTCAGCGATCAAGGTCTAGGCATGCCCATCGTCGAGCTCGACAGAATCTTCGATCGTTTCCACCGCGTGCACGGCGAGATGTCGCGTGTGATTGGTGGGACTGGTCTTGGACTGGCAATCTGTAAAGGCCTCGTCGAAGCGCACGGCGGGCGCATCTGGGCGGAGAGCGAAGGAGAAGGCAAGGGCAGCACGTTCAAGTTCACGCTGCCGCTCTTGTCAGAGGCGGCGGACAGCGCAGTAACTGCTACACCGAGTCGTTCGAAAGGTGCCCATGACCACCAAGAAGCCAACCGTTCTCGTCGCCGATGATGATCCGCGTCTGCTCAAGCTCATCCAGCGCAACCTGGAGATAGCCAACTACCGAGTCGTAACCGTTTCCGACGGCCCGAGTGTGTTGCGCCAGGCCGAGTCGGAGGAGCCAGATCTGTACGTCCTGGACATCATGATGCCGGGACTCGATGGGCGCGAGGTGACGCGGCGTCTCCGCGAGTTCAGCATCGCGCCTGTGCTGATGCTCACTGCCAAGGACACCGAAGACGACAAAGTCGCCGGCCTGGAAGCTGGAGCTGACGACTATCTGACCAAACCGTTCGGGGCACCTGAGCTGATTGCGCGCGTCAAGGCCTTGATGCGGCGGGCGAAGCAGTACACCAAAGAGGCGACCACGCCGTCGTTTACGACGGGTGACTTGACGATCGACTTTTCGCAGCACCAGGCCTTGCGGCTCGGCGAGGCAATCAATCTGACGCCGACGGAGTACCGCATCCTGGCCCACCTGGCGCGCAATGCTGGCCGCGTGGTTACCCAGGATGATCTGCTGACGAAAGTCTGGGGGCCGGCGTATCGGGATGAGGCTCACTTGCTGCGGGTGAACATCGCCCGGCTGCGGCAGAAGGTGGAGCCCGAGCCGAGCAATCCTAAATATGTGATTACTCGGCCTGGGATTGGCTATAGCTTGACGAAGGTCGAACCTGAAGGCGCTGAGTAGCGTTACCGAGCCCTTGTGACTTTGTCGTAGCACAAGTGCCTCCGGTCGCAACGCGGACGTAACACCGGATCAAGGAAGATCACTGGCACCGCCGCCTACCGTCGCTCACACCCTCGCGGCGGAGGTACAGCCCGTGATTGCCCAACCTAACTCATCCACGACCACCACTGCCAACGAACCCGAGTCTGCCTCGGCGACTTCGCTCGTGGACAACAGCCCCTTGTCAGCGAGCGAGCTGTATCAGCTCACGCTGTACAAATGGCGCTACTCGCTCGAAGCGTATGGCTTCGACACCGATGAGGTGCGTGAGCTGATGTTCCTCAAATGGCTGCACGCCAGCCGCCGGATTCAGCCTTAACTCAACGGAGCCGAACGACTCAGCCCGTGGTGCGCTTGTCCTGCCCTCCCGACGCCCACTACGCTGTGCGCAAGGAAGCGCCGTGGAAGAAGGACGTCTGGCCTACCGCGTCCGAACTGCCGAGGCCAGCGATGCACCGCGGCTCCGTGACGCGATCGGCTCCACTCTGGCTCACCCCGACCATCAGGGGCGACGGGAAAGCTATCAAGGCGCCGCCAGCCGCGGCGACCTTCTCGTTCTGGAGCGCTACGACCGCGCTGCCCACGACTGGCAAGTCGCTGGGTTTGTCGAGTGCCACATGCGTGTTGACGACAACCTGTCGATTCGTGATGTCGGTACCGCCGGCGATGAGCCACAGAACGGCGTCGTGCGTTATCTGTTCGACCAGGCAGT
>DASYKL010000407.1:0-1574 GCA_035995405.1 Chloroflexota bacterium | reverse complement strand
CAGGTGCCTTGTGCGAGGCGCGCGGCACGTGCGCGCAGGTAGCGCTGTAGCGGCAGGTTGGTCGCTCGCTGGGCCGCGGCTTCATAGAAGGAGCATGCCGCCGGGTGATCGCCGGCCATCTCCAACAGATGTGCGCGGACGGAGTCGAGCCGGTGGTCATTGGCAAGGCGTGCATCAGCCTGGAGTTTGTCCAGGAACGTGAGTCCTGGCTGTGCTCCCCGAGCCATGGCGACCGCCACAGCATGGTTCAGCGCCACTACCGGGTTGTCGGAGAGTTGCATGAGCAGCTCATACAGGGCGACGATCTGTGGCCAGTCGGTCGCCTCGGCGGCCGGCGCTTCGTCATGGACGGCCGCGATCGCTGCCTGGAGCTGGTACGGGCCGATCGGTCCCCTGGGCAGCGCAGCGGTGATCAAGGCCACGCCCTCGGCGATCTCGTCGGCGTTCCACAGGCTTCGGTCCTGTTCAGCCATGGGGATCAGCTCACCCCGCGGGCTGCTGCGCGCTGACCGGCGCGCGTCGGTCAGCAGCATCAGCGCGAGCAGCCCGCTGACCTCGCTGTCGTCCGGCAACAAGCGGCGGACGATGCGGGTTAGCCGGATCGCCTCGCTAGTCAGGTCACCGCGGTTCAGGCTCGGGCCAGAAGTGGTGGCGTAGCCCTCATTGAAGATGAGATACAGCACGTGGAGCACCGCGCCGAGCCGCTGCGCACGCTCCGAGCTGGGCGGCATGCGAAATGGAATGCCGCTGTCCTTGACGGACTGCTTGGCCCGGCTGATGCGTCGCGTCATCGTCGCTTCGGGCACCAGGAACGCGCGGGCGACTTCCGCGGTGGTAAGGCCACCTACTGCCCGCAACGTCAACGCGATTTGCGATGCCGGCGACAGCGACGAATGGCAGCACATGAAGAGCAGGATGAGCGTGTCATCAGATGCTGATGCGGGCGCCTCCGCCGCGGATGCCGACCGTTGTTCGGGCAGGATCCACTGGGACACGCGGTCTTCGCGCCGTTGACGCGCGTGCTCGGTGCGCAGGAAGTCGGCCAGTCGGCGGGATGCGACCGTGATCAGCCAGGCGAGGGGATTGTCCGGGGTACCGCCATACGGCCATTGCAACGCGGCAGCAATCAGGGCCTCCTGGACCGCGTCTTCGGCGGTATCGAAATGGCCGTAACGACGGACGACCGCGCCGAGGACCTGCGGCGCCAGATGGCGCAACAGGTCCTGCTGGGGCTGCCGAAGTAGGTCGCTCTCGGTGTCAGGCACAGGCAGGGTCACATCTCCAGTTCGGCCTGCGATTCAGCGATCGGCCTGACATCGGCGATCCCTCTGGCCCGCACCGCTTCCGGCACCGGGCATGCCGACAGGCGGGCCGCGATTTCGGTCGCTCGATCGAAGCTTTCACACTCCACGACCCAGTAGCCAGCCAGAACCTCATTGGTTTCGGCATACGGCCCGTCCGTGACGACCGTGACACCATTTTGCAACTGGATGCGGCGGGTGTGGACCGGGGCAGCCAGGCCGCGTGTCTCTACGAGCTCGCCGGACTCGGCCAGGTCCTGGTTGAGCGACTCC
>DASYKL010000406.1:0-1899 GCA_035995405.1 Chloroflexota bacterium | reverse complement strand
GGTCATCACCCCGGAGCGGGGCGCCCACGTCGTCGACAGCCTGCTGACTGGATTCCATGAGCCGAAAGCGAGCCACCTGGCGATGCTCGAAGCGATCGCCGGCCGCCGCCACCTGGAAGTCGCCTATGCCGCCGCGCTCGACTCGCGCTACCTGTCGCACGAGTTCGGCGACCTGCACCTCATCCTCAGCGGCGCCTGAGGGTTTTCACCCGCGGAAGAAGCCAGTTTGGCCAGACCGCGTCGGCGACATTCACCGGACCGGCGACGCGCCTGGCCAGGGGAGACGAGAGACGGGAGGACGGGAAACGCGTTGCTCCGCCCGGCCTGACGGCATCTCGAAGGGCGGCGGTGACTTAGACGGTCGCCGGGTAAAGGACCGCGCGGTCGATCAGCGCCCGCAGCAGTGCGGGATACTCGTCGACTTTGAGCTCGCCTTGGAGCCGTCGAACGTTCAGCTCCTGAACACCCTCCAGCAGCGCCTCGGCATCGACCCGATAGGCGGCCTCGACATGCCAGACGGCCTCGCGCTCGGTCGCGACGAGTCGTTCGTCGGCGGCGTGCAGCTCCTCGCGGAGCTTTTCGCCCGGTCGCAACCCCGTGTAGGTAAAGGTCACGTCGCGACCGGGTCGCAGACCTCTCAGCCGGACGAGTCGCTCGGCGAGCTGCTCGATCCGTACTTCGTCACCCATGTCCAGCACGAACAGCCCACCGGCGGCGCCAAATGCCGCTGACAGCAGGACCAGGCTGGCGGCTTCGCCGATGGTCATGAAAAATCGCCGCGCGTCGGGATGGGTGATGGTGAGCGGTCCACCGGCGTCGATCTGGCGGAGCAACGTCGGCACGAGGCTGCCACGGCTCCCCAGAACATTGCCGAAGCGCACAGCCGACAGGATCGTGCCGCTCGGCGCGGTGTTAGCGCTCACAGCAACCACCATCAGCTCGGCGACGCGTTTGGTCAGGCCCATGAAGCTCGACGGGTTCACGGCCTTGTCCGTCGAGATGACCACCACCCGCTCGGCGCCAGCCGCAACGGCGGCTTCGCAGACTGCCAGTGTTCCCAATACGTTAGTGAGAAAACCCTGGTCGGGATTGGCTTCGACCAGCGGCACGTGCTTGTATGCCGCCGCGTGGAAGACGACTTGCGGCCGTTCACGCAAAAAGAGCTCGCGCATGCGACGCGCGTCGGCAACGTCGGCAATCGACGTCCGCACCGGCACCGTGCCACGCAACCGGGCCAGGTCGGCTTCCAGCTCGTACAGCCCAGTCTCGTTCATATCGATGGCCACCACGGATTCCGGACCCACCGCCAGCACCTGACGCGCCAACTCGGACCCGATCGAGCCTGCCGCACCGGTGATCAAGACGCGCTTGCCGGCCAGGGCAGGGGCGCACGCGTCCACGTCCAGGTGGACGATGGGTCGGGTGAGCAGCTCCTCGACATCGATGGTGCGGCCAGCGGCCATCCGCAACGCCGCACTCGCCGCAGCGGCCAGCAGTGGTGCAAACACAGCAACCGTGTGCGGCAGCCGCCAGGGCTCGCGCAGCACCAGGTCGTTCAACACCAGCACCACCAGTAACGACACTCCCGTCGCGACGACGAACGGCAAGACGGGACGGCGGGCCAGCGCGGAACCAGGCTTTCGCAGCCGGTTCATCACCTCGCCGACACCGATCTGAATGACCGCCAGAAGCACGAGCCACGGCACCAACCGCTGCGCATAGCTGGCGGGAATGCCGCCTTCGTCGACGAAACGTAGCTGCATCGTGAGCGCCATCGCCACGAGGCCAGCGAGGGCGTCGAGTCGGAGCAGCTGCCAGCCTGATGGGCTAAAGCGCAGCGGCTTCAGCGACGCTCTAGGCAATCGCGGATCGCTCCGCCTGGCGACGTGGGCCGCCGGT
>DASYKL010000405.1:0-2582 GCA_035995405.1 Chloroflexota bacterium | reverse complement strand
CAGCCGCCGGTGGCCATCAGCACGAGCAGCGCCACGCCGGCGAGGGCGTGAAGCACGACGGTGCCAGGCGCGAAGCGGCGGATCTGATTGTCGCGACGCTCGGTCCCCCACCGCCAGCCTGTGGCTCGCCAGTAGCCGACGATGACACCCAGGCCGATGGTGAACGGTAGGGTGCGGGCGAACCAGAAGTTATCGCCCAACAATTGGCCCCATGGCTGTGCGCCGGAGGACCAGTACATCAGGTTGACGCCGAAGCCGACGACGAGCAATACGGCGCCGAGTACGACCAATATGGTTCGGGTCATCAGGTTACGCCTTGGTCTGCTTGGGCGCGCCCTCGAACGTTTGCTGCGAACGCAGCTTGTCCCAGGTCGGCTTGTCGTTCACTTTGGGCACATCCAGGCACATGCGGCCGGCTTCGACCTTCAGGATGCCCTGGCGGATGCGGATGTTGACCGGGCAGCGCTCGGCGCAGGCTGGTCCACCTTCGCGCCAGTAGCACAGGTCGCACTTGGTGAAGTTGTCTTTGACCGGGTCGTAGGAAATGCGCGACTCCTGGTTGAACTTCAGCTGGTTGGTCGCACTGGTTTCTGGGCTGGTCGGGAAGATGCACGCTTCGGCGCAGCGGTTGCAGGCGACGCAGACGTCTTCGCGGATGTAGCGGGCGCCAGACGTCGGTTCGATCCGCAAGGCGTTGACCGGGCAAACGTAGAGGCATTCCGCGGTCGGGCATTGCAGGCAGGGTTCCTGGTGGAAGGAGCCACGGCCCGGGTATGCGGCGAGCACTTCCGGATCGACCTTGGTGGTCGGATCGTTGTAGATGCGGATACGGGGCAGATCGGACAGGCCTTGCTGTTTGTGGACCTGCGAGCAGATGACCTCGCAGGTGAGGCAGCCGATGCACAGTGTTGGATCGGGAAAGATGACGCCGTTGGCGAGCTGGGTGCCTTTGGGTTGGCTGCCTGCCGCCAGGCTGACTCCACCGATTGCTTCGAACGCGATGAACGCACCGACGGCAGCGGTCGCGCCCTTCAGGACGTTGCGGCGCGTCGCGCCTCCATCGCCTGCTGGCGTCGTCCCGTTACTGACCATTAGAACCTATGCCCCTCCTTCTGCTGCGCCTGCGAGCGATCATGACACCTTCGACGATGATCCAGATGAGGGCCAACCCGCCAAGCGCGAGGATGTACGGACTGATCCCGCTTGGCAGGATACCGGTTCCGCCTGGGCCAGCGTTTGGCGCGGCTGCTGCGACGGGCTGGCTGGCGGCAGCCGGCGCGCCAGGCTGTGACGCGCCAGACGAGCTACTGCTGGCGGCTGACGAACCGCTAGCGCCGGTCGGAGCGGAGCTGGCGAGTCCCGCCGGATGGCCAGCGGCGGCGAGCGCTGGGGAGAGATCTGTGTCGCTCGACAATTTCTTGAGCGCCTCTCGGCCGGACGTATCGAGTGTCGCGACGTAGATATCGAAGTTGCCGTTGCGGGGCGATGAGAACAGCAAACGCTGACCGTCCGGACTGAACTCGAACGGTCCCTGAACCTGCACGTCCTGGAGCAGCGCGGCGGGTGCCTGTGTGCTGCCAGGTGTGATGGCCCAGATGTCGGTCCACGATTGGCCGGGATTGATGTGCTCGGTGACGTAGGCCAGCCGACCATCAGACAAATACAAGGGAAAGTGACTTCGACCAGTGGGATCGTCATGCGAGACCTTGACCTGGTCGGTGCCGTCGTCGGAGCGCATGGTGAACACACGCATCTGGTCGCCATCGGCGTAGGCCAGACGCGAGCCGTCCGGCGACCAGGTCGCGGCGTGGCAGGCAAACGTGCACTGGCTCTTGTTTTCGGACGCCAACGTCTGGGTCATCTTGACGAGTTTCGTGCCGTCGGTGTTGACGGTGAAGATGTCGAGCGTGCCTTTCTGGTAGGCATAGAAGCTCAACCGGGTGCCGTCTGGACTCCAGGATGGGAAGCTCACGAACTCGTCCATGCTGGTGACTTGTTTGCGCGCGCCGGTGGTCAGATCAATGATGGCGACTTCGCGTTTCAACTCGGTGCCGCTATCGACCGCGAGCTGTTTGCCATCCGGACTCCAGGCAGGGTGGCGGTCGTCGACGGTGCCCTGGCTGATCATGCGTCGATCGGAGCCGTCAGCGGCCATGACGAACACCTTGTAGGTGTTGTCCTGGCTGGTCTGAAAGGCGATGTGCGTCCCATCGGGACTCCACGATGGGCGAACGGAGGATGTGCCGTCAGCGGTGACCTGGAGGATGGGGCCGGCCGCGAGCGCTACTTGAGCGCTCGCCAGCCCGCCCACGACAGCCAGGCACCAGAGGCGGAAGAGCAGAAGGAGCGATATTCCGCCTCTCACGCGAGTCCCCGGGTTACCCGAGGGCCTGGAGGATCGTGCGTTCGACCAGTCCCTGAGCGATATCGACCTTATAGGCGTTGAGGCTCATCGGCCGAGCGACCGTGCGGATTTGCGCGGCGGCTTGCTTCGCTGTGGCCTTGATGTCCTTGCCTTTGAGGGCGTCTTCGACGACCTGGGCACGATAGGGGACAGGAGCGACACCCCCCAGGGTGACGCG
>DASYKL010000404.1:0-2161 GCA_035995405.1 Chloroflexota bacterium | reverse complement strand
GCCGAATGGTTGGGATCCATCGCCCAGCGGCCTGGAGTCAGCGCGAGCGATGAAGCGATGGCCTCGGTGGTGGTAGATGACATGGTGTAACAAAGCTCCTTAGTTCCAATTGGGTACCTGAGTACCTCTTGCGACTAACCTCATTATCGGGCACAATCAGAAACTATGGAAGACGGCACTTCATCCACACTTGGTTCTGACGAAGTAACCGAGGAGCAGTGTGTCCCCGTCTGTGGGCTGGTCCGCGACGTCCTCGACCGCATCGGCGACAAGTGGTCGCTGCTCGTCCTCAACCTGCTGACCGGCCGCACCAGGCGCTTCATGGACATCCGCCGCGCGCTACCCGACATCAGCCAGCGCATGCTCACGGTCACGCTGCGCCACCTCGAGCGCGACGGCATCGTCGAACGCACCGCCTACCCCACCGTCCCGGTGACGGTCGAGTATTGCCTGACGCCGCTCGGCGCGACGCTCATCCACTCGGTCATTGCCCTGGTCCGCTGGACCGCTGAGCACGAACGCGAAATCGCCGCCGCGCGTTCCACATACGATGCGCGATTGGAGGAACCTATCCTGCTGCATCCCCATGACCGTGCCGCCCGGCTGAGCGGCTAGGCGGCAGGTGCCCCGCGCCGCAGATGCCGGCGGGAGCGTCGTGTGGGAAGTTGGCGCTACTGTAGTCGCACGTTGCCGGTCATCGATCAAGCGGTGCCTCGCGTATGCTGCCGCCCGAGGCGGAACTACTGATGGGCTCCGGACAAGATTGGGTGCGTAAGCAAGGCCGCCGCCTCATAGAAGGTGTCCTGACACGGGGCGAACAAGATCAGCGGCGGTGAACAGCAACGACGTTGGATGTCCAGGCGCGGTTTTTATCGCTTTTCTGTGTGCCCTTCCGCGATCGAGTGTCAATGGGGCGTACAGCCCAGTGCCGGCGCTATCGCCCACGATGCCCCAACCGCCATTCCTGCAGCCAGTTGCCGCCACGACCGCTGAGCCGGGAACGAGCTAGCGGGTTAGACTCCAGGCCCGCGGATCGTCAGAGGTCGCGCTGGGTGGCGACCCTCTCGTGACCTGAGGGCGACTCTCTGGGCTTTGGGCCGGAGCATTCGCGCGAGACTGGAGATCGTGTCCTGGCCTGCACCAGCGGAACCTTGCGCGCGAACCGCCGGAGACACTCGGTGGGATTGTGGCATGATCCGCTCTGCTCCGCCTCCCAGGCATTTGTTCGGCGTGAGCTCCAGTGCCTCCATACCGGCGAGCACGGCCCGCAGCTCGGGGTATCGTGGGTTGGCCACCGGCCACGTTTACGCACAACGAGACGTTCGGCGGCCCGTACGTTTTTCGCTGTCTCGACCACTCGGGGAACGTTCTCGACCAGGAGCTCAGGTCGATTCAGTCGATCGATTTCAACTGCACCGGCTGACGGTTGATGATGGCGAGCAGCGAGTTCCGGGCGTCAGCAGCTGGTCCGTCACGAGAACGCGCATGGGTTAACTGGTCAAAGCCCCACCATGGGTCCCGGAAGCCCCAGCTTGCATGCGGCAACGGCTGAATTGGCTCAGACCGTTGGCCGAGCGACATTCGTCCGCAGGACGGATATTCACGGAGCGGTGGTGAAGGGAGGCTGAAAGAAAGGAGGCGCCTCATGAGAGCCACTGCTCCAGTAGCGCTCACACTCGGCGATACAGCTGGTAAGTGGGTCATCGCCGCGGCTGTGCTCGGCTCAGGTATGGCGGGGGTGGACGCGACGGTCGTCAACATTGCCTTGCCCGCGCTGGGCCGAGACCTCCACGCAGGATTCGACGGTCTGCAGTGGACGATCAACGGTTACACGCTCGCTCTGGCCTCGCTGATCCTGCTCGGTGGGTCGCTGGGCGATCGCTTCGGACGCCGCCGCATATTCGTGGCGGGGACCGCCTGGTTCGCAGTGGCATCCGCGCTTTGTGCGTTCGCGCCGTCGATTGAAGTGTTGGTGGGAGCCCGCGCGCTCCAGGGAGTTGGCGGAGCGCTGCTCACGCCAGGAAGCCTGGCGCTAATCCAGGCGTCTTTTGTCCAGCAGGACCGCGGCAAAGCCATCGGCACCTGGTCAGGTTTCGGTGGCGTCGCCGCGGCGATAGGGCCGTTCATTGGTGGCTATCTGGTGGCCGGTCCTGGCTGGCGA
>DASYKL010000403.1:0-2077 GCA_035995405.1 Chloroflexota bacterium | reverse complement strand
CCAGACAAGATCTTCTTCACCGCCGAGTTGCCGAAAACCAGAAGCGCCAAGATCATGCGCCGCCTGCTCCGCGACATCGCCGAAGGCAAAGTTGTCGGCGACACAACAACGCTCGCCGACCCATCGGTCCTGGCATCGATCAAATCGCAATACGACGAAGGAACCGACTGAGCGCGTTCCCGGCCGCCGAAAGCCGGCAGGTTACTCGCGCTCGACGCCCGCGGCGGGGACACTCTGGCCCGTCTCAGCCGGCTCCCCGGACGAAGACGCGCTCAGGGCTGGCTGGCCCGTCAGCACTGGCGCTGGCTGGTTTGCTTCCAGCGCAGCCACCCGCGCTTGCGTCTGCTTGAGCTGGTTGGCCACGGCGCGGTGCCGCCACCGCAGGCTGACTTCTCGAGCCAGCCCAAGAAGGAGCATCGCCAGCGCGCCCAGCGCCGCGGAGATGAGCACCAGCACCGACACCGCCACGGCATCGGCTCGCCAGGCCAGGAAGGTGACGGCAACCGGCATCGTGTTCTGCACCGCGAAAATCGCGATGATGATCGAGAACGCAAGCGCCAGAAAAACGATGAGCTGTGACACCGGCGAGGGCTGCTGTGTGTCAGCGGTGAAGCGGTCTAGCCGACCGCTTCCGAAGGTGCGCCAGCGGGTCGACGAGCCGCGGCGCGATCACGCGGCAGCTCTTGCGTCTGTCGCTCATGGGGTGGTCGCGGGTCGTGGATACCGCACAGGATGCGGCCATTCACCAGGTGCCGCGAGGGTTGCTCAACTTTGCGATTACATTCTTCGCAACGGGCCATCGTAGTTCGTTTGGCTCCAGTTTCTCTCAGATCAGTTGTCAGTGGTCGGTTGTACTGGCGTGTTAGTCTAACCTAGCCGCTCAAGTCCGACCGCCGATCTTGCTGACCACTGGCCTAGCTCATTTCGCCACTTGTGAAACCAACCGCGGCGCCTCGACCCAACCCTCGGCCGCGCGTGGCATTTGGGGCAGCGGTCGGCATCGCGACAGCCCTGCTGTTGACGATCATTCTCAGCGTCGACCTGCTGCCGCGCGTCTACGAAGTTCACGAAGGCGACGTCGCCGCCTTCCCCATCAAAGCACCGCGCAAGCTGTCGTACGTCAGCCAGATTCGTACCCGTCAAGCCCGCGACGCTGCCGCAAGCCAGGTTGCGCCAGTCGTCGAGCTCGACCGGGACAGGATCGTCCAACAGACCCGCGGCCTGGCGGACCTGCTGCAGGCCGTCAACCTGGCTCGCGGTGACGCCACCCGCCGCAGCCCCGATGAGAAGACGCAAGCCATCGCCCAGCTCATCAGCCCTCCGCTGACGGCCTCCACCGCCAACCAGCTCGCCGCGATCGACGACTTCAAATGGTCGACCATTGCCAATGAGAGCCAGCGCGTGCTGCAGGACACCGTCAAGGACCGCATCCCGGACGAACGCGTCGACGAAGTCCGCAACGATGTACCGCTGCGCGTCAGCCCGTTCTTTTCCGATGCCGACCGCGCAGTGGTGGTCGAGCTCGTCCAGCGGTTCATCCGAGGCAATCTGGTCCTCAACCAGGACGCGACGACGCGCGCCCAACAGGATGCTCGGGAGGCGATCGCACCCGTCGAGCAGACCTACGAGCGCGGCCAGACGGTCGTCCGAGATGGGCAGGTCGTCGGCCCGCTCGAGCTCGAAGCGCTCGAGGCCCTCGGTCTCCGTAATCCGGAGCTCGACTGGCGCTCCGTCGGCGCCGCTGGTCTGCTCGCCTTCAGCTTGATCGGCGTCCTGGCCGGCTTCATCTGGAACTTTGACCGGCCCTTGCTCTACCGCGATCGCCGCATGATCTTGCTCGCCGGACTCATCGTGATCGCCACGGTCGCCGCCCGCATGGTCATCCCTGGTCGGCCGTTGTGGGCGTTCATCTTCCCGCTGCCCGCTGTCAGCATGCTGCTGGCCATTCTTATCGATGCTCAGCTGGCGCTGTCTGTCGGTGTGTTGCTGTCCGTGCTGCTGGCCTGGATCGCTGGTGGCAGCCTGGAAGTCGGTGTCATCAGCCTCGTCGGCACGATGGCCGGTGCCCTGGCGGTTT
>DASYKL010000402.1:0-3529 GCA_035995405.1 Chloroflexota bacterium | reverse complement strand
ATGTTGGTCTTGACCAGCACGGTGCTTTTCCGATCGCGCTGGTGGGTGGTGATGTCGGTCACCTCGATCGACGCGAACTGCGGCCACGTCGGCATGCGGTCGCCCCAGGGCTGGGTCAGATCAACAATACGCATGCCCGCGGCTACTCCTCTTCGATGGTCTTGTTCCACGGCGCGATCCGCTTCTCCAGCGTCCGCGTCAACGTGGTGAGCACGATACCGAGCGTCATCACGACGATGATGGGCACCAGCAAATGATCGGGTTGAAACGAGTTGCTGTAGCGAACGATGAGATAGCCGACACCATTGATCGAGGTGAAGAACTCGGCGACGACCATGCCCACAAGGGCCCGCCCCACGGCGAGCCTGAGGCCCGCGGCAATATACGGCAGCGCAGAGGGGATGATGACGTCGCCCCACAACTGCCGCTCGCTCGACCTGAACGCGTGGGCCACTTCGAGCAGGCGGCGATCGACGTTGCGGACACCCTGCTCGGTGTTGACGATCACGGCGAAGACGGCTGAAAACACCACCACCAGGACCTTCGCCGTCACGTCGAAGCCGAAGATGAGGGTCATCAGCGGCACCAGGGCCACGTTAGGCGTCGAGTTGAACGCGTCGATGTACCAATCGAGCGCATAGCGCACAACCCGGCTGCGGGCAATGGCGATGCCCAGCGGGATGCCGATCACCAACGCGATAACGAAGCCGATGACGAGGACCTGCAGGCTACCCGCCAGGTATTTCCACAGCTCGCCGCTGGCCGTCATCTCGATCCCCGCACCGAGCACCGCGCTGGGTGGAGCGAAGAGGGCCTTGTTGACGCGTCGGCCATAGATTTCCCAGATCGCCAGGAAAGCCAGCAGCGACGCCAGACGGATCGACCACTCAAAGAGTTTTTCGCGCCGGCGGCGCGCCGTAGCAGCAGCGCGGCTGCGCTCACTCACTCCGACGCCGGTGGCCGCGAGGGTCGTCACGAGCCCACCGAGGCGCCGACTTCGGGCCGCAGCTGGTTCCAGATGTGCTGCCGCAATTCGGCATAGCGCGGGCTGGTACGCGCCCGCTCCAGGTTGCGCGGTCGCGGCAAGCCGACGTCGAGCACTTCCCGGATCCGGCCAGGTCGCGTCGACATGACCACGATGCGGTCACCCAGCGCGATCGCTTCGTCGATGCTGTGCGTAATGAAGACCATGGTCCGCTGCTCGCGCTCGAGGATGCGGACCAGCTCTTCCTGCAGCAGCTCGCGTGTCTGGGCGTCGAGGGCGCCAAACGGCTCGTCCATCAACAGCACTTGCGGGTTCAGCACCAGCGCGCGGGCCAAACCGGCGCGCTGCTGCATGCCGCCGGAGAGCTGGTATGGATACAAGCCCTCAAAGCCGACGAGACCGACCATCTCGACGTACGGCTGGACCAGGTCACGCCAGCGTGCTTGCGGCACGCCTGTCAGCTTGAGGCCATAGGCGACGTTTTCGGCGACCGTCTTCCATGGGAACAGGCCAAAGTGCTGGAAGACCATGCCAACGACAGGGCTCGGGGCCGTAAGTGGCTGCTCGTCGAGGAAGATCTGGCCTTCCGATGGCAGGATCAGGCCGGCCAGACAGCGCAACAACGTGGTCTTGCCACAGCCAGAGGGACCGACGACGCACAGAGCTTCGTTCGGCTTGACGTCAAACGTGAGATCCTGAAACGCGATGACGCCGCCGTCGAGGAACGTCCGCGTAGCGCCGGCGAGACGGATTTTGGGAGCTAGGAGCTGGGAGCTGGGAGCTAGGGCCAAAGCAGCCGCCCCGCCACCGTCTCCCCCCAGATCCCAACTCCCAACTCCCAGCTCCCCTCAGTACCAACGCGGGTCGCCCGTCCACGGGCCGCCATTGCGCTTGATGGCCTCGTCGACGATCGACCGATCGATGACCTGGTCGTAGGTCAGCTTGTCGCCCTTGATCGTGCCGATTTCGAGCTCCTTAGCGATCGTGTAATCGACCAGCTTCTGCGGCATGCCGTCGTTGACACTCCACACCCCGCCCGCGGACAGGTCCGCATACGCCTTGTCGACCACGTCGGGCTTGGCCTTGGTCTCATCCGCGGCGACCTTCTTGACGTCGGTCGGGTTGGTGTACATGTAGCGCTGCGCTTTGATGACCGCGGTCATGAAGCGCACCATCGCCTCGTGCTTCTGCGTCCGTACATCATCGGTGGCGACAAATGCCGAGTACCACCAGTCCGGCACGACCTCCCACATCCGCGCCAGGACGTTGAAGTTCGGATTGACGCCGAGCGCGGTGTAGTACTGGTCGATGTGCAGGACGGTCGCGTCGGTCTGCCCGCCCGCCATGGAGGTCACGCGATTGGCCGTGGCGACGTTGATGAACTGGACGTCGTTCGGCGAGATGCCAGCCTGAGCCAACACCAGATGGGCCATGACGTCGTTGAAGCCGCCGACTTCCTGAATACCCAGCTTTTTGCCTTTCAGGTCAGCGGGCGTCTTGACATCGGGCAGACCCATCATCACTACGCTGAGCTTTGGCGCGTAGGTGCCGATGGCTTTGACGGGTGCGCCTTGCTGGACGGCGGCGAAGAGCGGATCAGACGACGTGGCGACCACATCGAGACCGCCCGACAGCCCGCCGCGTAACGCGCCGACACCGCCTTCGAAGCTCTTGATCTCAACGTCGAGCCCGACCTCATCGAAGAAGCCGAGGTCTTTGGCAACGTAGGGCGCCAGGTGGACCATGTTGGGTGGGGTGACGGCGCCACCGAAGACGATGTGTATCTTGTCGGTGGGATTGGTGGGCGGCTTGGTCGCCATCGGTCCTGGCGCGGTCCCCGTCGACGCGGCGGCAGGCGGCTTGGTCGCGGGCACGGGCGCGCTCGTCGGTGTCGCCGGTGGCGTAGGCGTACACGCCGCCAACAGCACGACCACTGGCACGATCCCCCGTGCCAGTGAAGAAGGCTTGAGCTGCATAAGTCAGGCTCCTTCCGCTGTTCGGAGCCATCATTGAAGCATGCCGCCCAACCAGGCTCCGCGATTGCAGATCAGTTATCTGCCGGTGTTGCACACCTTGCGCGACCTGTACCTCCAGCCGCGCGATATGCGCCGCTTCAAGGCCTATCTGGCAGCGCTGACCGGCGGCACGGATGACGTGGTGCTACCCATCGGCCTGGCCAACCCGATGGCCAAAGAGCATGCCGTGGCCAGGATCGACGCGTTGCTGCAGATGGACGCCGACACCGTGGCCGCCGCGGCCGCCGCGCAAGCCGCCGAGCGCCTTGCCACATGTGGACTGGACGTGTCGATCACCGCTACGTTGGTGCTGGTCGACGACGTGGGCGGCGGCTGGACCAATCGGTACACAACGGAAGCAAGCGTGCGCTTTCCTGGCCGCGGAGCACTCAAGCGGCCGTTCGCTTCCGCGCTCTGCTGGACATCGGAGCGCCCAACGACAGCCGCGCTGGCGGCGGAGGTGCTGGCGGCGATCTACCGCGTGGCATACCAGCAACGCCACGGCGTGCCGACAACACTCCAGCACATG
>DASYKL010000401.1:0-1852 GCA_035995405.1 Chloroflexota bacterium | reverse complement strand
CGCCGCCCGCTCATCGCGCTCTCTCTACGCTACGGCTACATCGCCTGCTCGGTCATCCCGCTCTCTGCGCTACGACTATGTCGCCTGCTCGGTCATGGCGCTCTGTTCCGCTACGCCGCACCGCCTGCTCGCATAGCGTTCCCTACGCCACGTCGCCTGCTCGGTCATGCCGCTGTGTCCGTAACGCCGCCCGCTGGCTGGTCGCGCTCTGAACGGAATGGCGCCCGCTGGCTCATGGCGCTGTCCGCTTCGCCGCCTGTTGGCTCATGGCGCTTCGTATGCTGCCTCGCCCAGCCAGCCAGCCCGCCGTGCCGGCACTCGTGCGAGGGACACACCGTCGCCGCGTCACAGCGGGCCGGAAGTCCGGTCCGGCCCAGCCGGCGTTGAGTACCATGTCGGCCCACATGGTTGCTAAGAGGGTCAGAACGCAATGAAGCTCGAGTGCTTGCAGGAACACCTCGCCGAGGGACTTACCGTCGTCGGCCGGGTCGTGCCATCCAAAAGCACGCTGCCGGTCTTGAGCAACGTCCTGCTGTCGACCCGCGACGGTGAGCTGCAGCTGACAGCCAACAACCTCGAGCTATCGGTCGCCCACCGCGTGCCCGCGGCCGTCGCCCGCGAAGGCGAGATCACGCTGCCCGCGCGTCTCTTATCCGACTACGTCAACCTGCTCGGCCACGGCCAGAAGGTCGAGCTCGACCTGAACTCCAAGACCCACAAGGTGCATCTGGCGTGTGGTCGGTATGAGGCCAACGTCGCCGGCATCGACGCCGAAGACTTCCCGCCCGTCCCAGCCGTCAGTGGTGGCCAGAGTTTTTCCATCCCAGCAAACGTGCTGAAAGAAGCGATTGACGACGTCGTCTTCGCCGCCGCCCCCGACGACACGCGCCCTGTCCTGGCCGGCGTCCAGCTCAAGATCGGCAACGGCACGCTGACGCTAGCCGCCGCCGACGGCTTCCGCCTGGCCGTCCGCATTGTCGACTTGCCCCAGGCGAGCCAGGACCTGTCGATGATCGTGCCCGCCAAAACGCTCAGCGAAGTAGCCAGAATCCTGCCCGACTCGGCGGATGAAGAAGTCCAGATCAACATCACGCCGAACGGAAACCAGATCTACTTTGCCTTCGGCAAGACCGAAGTGACCAGCCGTTTGATCGAGGGTCAATTCCCCGATTACCAGCGCATCATCCCGCCCGACGCCAAAACCAAAGTCAAAGTCAGTACGACTGATTTTCTCAGAGCCACCCGCGCCGCGACGGTCTTTGCCAGAGACAACTCCAACATCGTCCGCCTGGAGTGCAGCCCGCCCAAGAGCGACGCCGAGCTAGCCATCGGCTCCGTGTTAGTAAAGAGCACCAGCGCCGAAATGGGTGACAACGAAGGCACGCTAGACACCACAGGCTTCGAAGGCGACGAAACCCAAATCGCCTTCAACGGCCGCTATCTCAGAGATGCTTTAGAAGCCATCGACACCCCCGACGTCCTCCTCCAGATCACCGGCCCCAGCTCCCCCGGCATCATCAAACCCGCGTCCGATTCCAACGGCTATATCCACGTGATCATGCCGATGCATGTCGCACGTTAGTATAAAAACGACTGCTTTCAGAAGTCGGAAGTACCAATAAGATCCGCAACTGGCCGTCTTTTTCGAGCGTAAACTCGGCCTGAAGAACTTCCAGGACCTCGCGCTTTTGTTCGAAATTGAGTTGATCGAGGGCCAGTTCCCCGATTACCAGCGCATCATTCCGCCAGACGCCAAGACGAAAGTCAAAGTCAGCACCACAGATTTTCTGAGAGCCACGCGCGCCGCCACAGTTTTCGCTCGTGATAATTCCAACATCGTCCGCCTGGAGTG
>DASYKL010000400.1:0-5606 GCA_035995405.1 Chloroflexota bacterium | reverse complement strand
TCGGCCTCGGCAAGCAGGCCGAATTCGAGATGGAAAACGCCCGCGTCGCGGCTGCACTGGCGGCCCGCAAAGCGCGAGATCTGAAGGTCGACAGCTTTGCCACCATCGTCCACGGCGCTGGCTCCGGCGGTCTCTCCATCGAGGAAGCTGGCCGAGCGACGATGGAAAGCTCCATCCTGGCCCTATACCGCTACGAGCAGTTCAAGGAAGCGACGAAGTCCACGCATGAAGTCAGCTGGTGCACCGTCGTGGACAACGATCCCGAACGGTTCGCCCAGTTCGAGCAGCAGGCCGAGCTGGTTCGCCAGACGTGTGACGCGGTCATCAAGGTGCGCGACCTGTCGGTCGGGCCGGCCAACTTTGTGACGCCGACCTACCTGGCCGATACAGCCCGTGAAGTCGCTCAGCAATACGGGCTCGACGTCATGGTGTGGGGCAAGGACGAATTGAAAGCCCATGGCATGAACGCCATCCTGGCTGTCAACTCTGGCAGCGCCCAGCCACCCGCTTTCGTCGTGCTCAAGTACCAGGCGCCGAACGCGACAAAGACGCTGGCTGTCGTCGGCAAGGGGATCACGTTCGATTCAGGCGGCATCTCGATTAAGGGCGCCGAAGGCATGGAATACATGCGCCACGACATGACCGGCGCGGCGACCGTCATCGGTTTTCTACAGCTCGCGGCGGCCAGCAAGGTCCCGGTGAACGTGCTTGGCGTGTTCGCGGCGACCGAGAACTTGCCGTCTGGGTCGGCGTACAAGCCCGGCGATGTGATCAAGGGCTACAACGGCAAGACGATGGAGATCGTCAACACCGACGCCGAGGGGCGGGTGATCCTGTCTGACTCGCTCGCCTACGCGGCCGAGCAGAAGCCGGACGCGATTATCGATTTCGCGACCTTGACCGGTGCGTGTCGCATCGCGCTCGGTGACCACGCCACTGGCTTGATGAGCAATAACCAGGCTCTGGCCGATCGTCTTCTGGCTGCTGGGGAGAAGTCGGGCGACCGCTGTTGGCAGTTACCGCTGTGGAAGGTCTACGGCGAGCAGATCAAGACAGCGATGGCCGACATGCGCAATACGGGCGGCCGGGCCGCTGGCGCGATTACGGCCGCGCTGTTCTTGAAGGAGTTTGTCGGCGAGGTGCCATGGGTCCACCTGGACATCGCCGCCACGGCGTACGCCGAAGGGGACCAGGTGTACGTCGCGCCATACAACCCCAAGCCAGGCGCCACAGGCGTCGGCGTTCGTCTGCTGTGGCACTTCTGCCAGATGTGGAAGGACGCGTAGCTACATAAGCTCGAGACGGTTCTCCGACGCTCGCGCGGCGGCGGGTGTCGGTGCCGACCTCTGAGACGGTGACTACCGAGCAAGGCCGCGCGGGAGGCGCTGGCACGAAGGCTGGCACGACTCGCCGCCTGGCCTTGAATACGGTTGCGCCGATGGCGGCGCGGGTCGTTGACGCGGCCTTCGCCCTTGTCTACCTGCGTCTGTTGGGTCGGACGGATGTCGGCACATACCAGTTCCTGGTTGTCTTCACGACGTACCTCGACACGCTGGTGGACTTTGGCTTAAATGCGCTGGTGGCGCGCGAAGTGTCGCGCGGCGCGGTGTCGGCGGCTACAGCGTTTCGGGCTGTCAACCTGTTGCGTCTCGGGCTGTGGCTGATCGGCTTGCCCATCGTCTGGCTGGTCTACGGCCCGCTGCGGCCGGCGACCAATTTGCCGGACGACAGTGTCATAGCGGGTTGGCTGTTTTACCTGGCGCTGCTGCCGAGTGTCCTGTCCAAAACGGCGAGCGGCGTCTTGTGGGCCGCGGAGCGCCTGGAGCTCACAGCTGGGGTACAGGTTGTGGCGACGCTCTTACGGACCGCCCTGGGCGCGGTTGTCCTCTTCTCCGGCTTCGGGCTGACCGGCCTCGCCGCCGCGTCGCTGCTGACCAACGTGGTCACCGCGGTCATCTTGTGGCGTCTGTCCAGCAGGGCGACGGCCTTTGCCGCGCGGCAGCCGCTGGCGCTGCGCGCCTGGCTGGCCCAGTCGTGGCCGCTGTTCGTCAATCAGCTTCTGCAAGGTCTGTTCTTCAAGATCGACTCGATCCTGCTCCTACCCCTCGCTGGCGCGGCATCGGCTGGCGTCTACGCGGCGGCTTACAAAGTCTCCGAAGGCGCCGGCATAGTCTCCTCGAGCTTCACTCTCGCCATCTTTCCCCGTCTGTCCCGCCAGACCGACCTCTCCGACGCCTACCGCCTGGCCCTGCGCATCCTCCTGCAGGTCGCGTTCCCCTTAGCCGCCGGTGTCGCCCTTCTGTCCGAGCCCATCGTCACTCTCGTCGGCGGCCGCGGGTACCTGCCCGACTCTGCCATCGCCCTGTCCATCCTGATTGCCTATTTGCCGCTGAGTTATGCCAACGGTCTCACCCAGTACGTGCTCATCGCCGCCGGTCGCCAGCGCCTGCTCAGCGGTGCGTTCGTCGCGGCACTCATCTTCAATTTGCTGGCGAACGTCCTGCTGATTCCGCGCTTTGGCTACGTCGGCGCCGCGTGGGTCACCGTGGCGAGCGAAGTCATCCTGTTGGTGCCCTTCCAATGGGCTGCCCGTAAGGTGGCGCCAGGTGTATCGCTGCTCAGCGAAGTCCGCACGCCGTTCTTGGCGACGCTGTTCATGGCGCCGGTGGTGTGGTGGGTGCGCGACGCACTCCACCCGCTGGCGGCGATCGCCGTCGGTGCGATCGTCTACCCGCTGGCTTTGTGGAGCCTGGGCGGCATCGACGATCGCGAACGACGGCTGCTGCGTCAGTTGTCCGGCTCGGCCTGACCCTGACCCTGACCTTTCGCCAGGCGATGGACCTCGCTGACCAGGGCCTGGCCTCGATCGACCAGACGCTCAGCATCGCCCTCACCGATTGCGGTGCCTCCGAAGGCGGCCCCTTCGAGCGCGTTCTCCATCTGCAAAGCCAACGCGTCGCGCCGCATCGTAATTGACGTCAGCTGATCCTCGAGCTGCGCGTAGACCTTGCTGCCGCCGTCGATGGCGTTGGTTGAAACGGTCAGGCTGTCGAGCCCTAGCGGACCGACGGGCGCGTTGATCATCTTGAATATGCGCGCCACTTTCACGTAATTCTCGAGGCTCCGCCCAAACTGCAGCGCGCGCGAGACCAGCACTTCGGCCAGCACGCGGCCCTGGTGTGAGTACGTGTCCTTCAGCCCGAGCAGCGCCAGCAGGGTTGGCCGTGTATCGGCGTGATCTGAGAACACGTCGTTCTTGACGCCCAGATGCTGCACGCCGGGGCCGACCAGACCCAGGAATGTCGTGTCCATGTCGGTGCCGACGGCGCCATGGTTGTACGCGAAGCTGGGATCCTGTCTGACGCAGCCACCTGGTGTGGTTGGGCACGTCGCGGCACCAGTCGTCACAAAGTAATCCGGTTTTGCGAACAGGGTCAGCGTCGGTGTACGAGCAGCGTCAGCGGTGACCATGTGCAGCAGCTTCATCTCGACCGAGTCCGCGACATACAGCGCCAGTTTCTCGGTCTGATTGGAGATGAGATTGGTCACGTCGAGACCGAGCAGCGCCCGCCCAAATGTGCGCGTGAGCAGCGCGTCCCGAGCCGGATTACCGCGCACGTAAATCGTCGGCGCGGTATCGGAGTGGACCGCGAAGTTCGCCGTAACGCCAGCTTGAGTGGCCAGCAGGCCGGTCAGATTCACGGTCAGCTCGCCCAATTGCGGATAGGTGCACGGTGTCGTCACCCCATCGCAGCCGGCCGGTGTGGCTGGACCACTGACGAAGTGGTCGCCTTCGTCCGCTGACACGACGAAGAGCGTGTTCGTCTTGGTAATTCCGTCAGCCTGCAAACGGGTGAAGAAGGTGTCGAACGCGTGGTCGTAGTCCTTGAGAACCTGCTCGTATCTGGCTTCGCCAGGCCCCATTGCGCCGCCACCAGGGTGCTTATCGTGGGCGTCGGAGATGTACGAAAACGTGATCGGCACGCCGTGCTCCTGCATGGCGGCGGCGTATCCGAGCGAGACCGGGGCGGACAGGCCGTCGAAGCCGGGGAAGCCAACGTGGCCAGTGGAATCCTGAACCGGTGCACCATTCAGATCCAGCAGCGGCCCACTCGGATTGATCTGCGGCGCAACATACTTGTGGCCGTACAGCGCATTGAAGCCCGCGTAGCCGCCTGGCTCCTGTGGCAGGACATCCGCCGCACCACCATTAGCCGTCGAACACAGCGCGTCACCGGTCGCGCAGTGAACCGCAATCCCGACGAAGTCTGCCGCTGCCTGGCCTGGATTGGCTGCCGCCTCCTGGGCCTGCGGCGACCCAGGCCCGAACACGGTGGTGACGTCGGTAGTTGTGTTCTCCAGCACAACATTAGCCATGCCGCTGAAACCAACATTGCAACCAGCGCGGGTAAAGGGGACCCACGGAGCCGGGGCGTTGTGTCCGTCCGCGGTCAGCATATTGTAGTTCGGGTCGGGCGGGTTACCGGAGAACTGGATCACCTTGTCGGTCCAGTAGCCGAACATCGTCGATGACGACGAGCTGCCGTCCGCATTGAAATAGCGGAATCCATTGCTGACGTTGGCGCCATGCCGATCCGGATAGACGCCGGTCAGCGAGGACACGAAATTCGTGCCGGTGTGTGAGATCAAAGGCGTGTGATGCTGCGTGAGTAACGTGCCGTTGCCGGTGACGAAATTCAGCAGATGTGGCATCTGCTCGAGGTCCGATGGCACATTCGGGTTGTCCCGCGTGAAGTGCACGTTGTCGAATTGCACGTAGACCAGGTGTTGAATCTGGTCTCTGCCATTGCCCAGCGCACATGCGCTGGGCACCGCGGCGTCTTCCGCGGTCCCGACTGCAGCCGGCGACGCGACGCTGCCCAGGAGTAATGCCGCGGCTGCGCCGGTGCGCGTCAGGCTCGAGCCCAACCGAATACCCATCGATCGAATCATGTCGTCCCCCGCCTTCTGGAAAAGCCTCACCGAAGTGCGGGCCGACGGTATCACGGACCTCGTCCGCGACTCCTTTAACGTTTCGCGCGCGCTCGTTCAGCCGGCAGGTCGGCTATGTTCGCCGACTTCCCCGCGCAGCGTGCCGACGGCGTGCGGCAGCGCCGCCGCTATGACTGCCAGATTCTCACGGACCGCTTTCGGATTGCCCGGCAAGTTGATGATCAGCGTCCGCTTACGCACCCCGGCTACACCGCGCGACAACATTCCAGCAGCCGTGACCTGGAGACTGGCCGCGCGCATGGCTTCGGCGATGCCAGGCACCTGGTAGTCGATGGCGTGCAGCGTTGCCTGTGGCGTAACGTCGCGTGGTGCGAGACCGGTGCCACCGGTCGTCAGAATCAAATCCACATCGGTCCGCTCCGAGAGATGGAAGAGCGCTTCACCAATGCGCTGCTCCTCGTCCGGGATAACGCGATAGTCCAACTCGTCATAGCCAACTCCGGCGTGGTCGAGCGCTGCGCGGATGGCCGGCCCACCCGCATCTTCGCGCTCGCCGCTCGACGCTTTATCGCTGATAGTGAGAATCGCCAGGCGGATCCGGTCAGGCTGGCTCGAGCTCATGAACGGGTGAACTCGCCGCTTTTGCCGCCGGC
>DASYKL010000399.1:0-7969 GCA_035995405.1 Chloroflexota bacterium | reverse complement strand
GGCGCTTCGACGCCCGAGCACCTGGTCCAAGAGCTGATCGAGCGTCTGCGCGAGAGCGGTGCCGACGACGTTCGCACAGTCGAAACCCGCATCGAAGACGTCTTTTTTGCACCGCCACCGATGAAGCAAGCCAGCCTGTAGACTTCGCTCAGATGACCGACAAGACTGGCGCGATTCGCACGCGCGAAGCCGACACGCCGACGACGTGGCGCTGTTTGACATGCCAGTTTGAGGTGGTCGACACGGTCCTGCCGCGCAAGTGTCCGCGCTGCGGGGCGTCGCGGGTGAAGTTCGTCGAGGTGGGCGCCCAGGCTGAGCCGGCAGAGTAGCGGTCGGCAATCGCTGATCGTCGCGGGCCTGGCGGCGCTGGCGCTGCTCGCACTGGGCGAGACGGCAGCCGGTGCGTTCGCGGTTCAGGTCAGCATCGAAGGTCACGGCGCCGCATTGCAGGTGGTCGTTGATGGCCAGGCGCATGCGCTCTCATCGGTTCTTGGTCCAGGGTGGCGAGCAGTCGTCCTGGAGCAGCCCGGGCCGCTTGACCGCGAGTATCAGGTCGACGGCAGCGATACGACTGCCACCGACGACCGCCAGCCCGCCGTCATCAAAGACCTGTTGGGCTCGCCGCTCTACGCCGTCGACGCCTGGCTGCGCGACGAAGGCAGCTATAGCCGCTGGGGCTCCCTGGCTATCACGGACCTGACCAGCGGCGAACAGCTCCATCCCGACGCGCCGCTGCCGAACGATTTTCGAGTTACCGCCGCGTTGCGTCGCCCTGAAGCAGCGGCACGGCTGTGGCTACTCGGCCCCACCGGTGACCGTCGCGAGGGACTGGAGCTCGACCGCGATCGACGCAACGCGCGGTGGATCATCGAACGAAACGGCGGCCGAGATGTGCTGCCGCGGTGGTTCTTTCCTGAGCAGCCCGCGCCATTCGCGGCCGAGCTATTGCACCTGTTCGGACGCTCCGCCGCCGCTGGCTACGGCCTCGCCATGGCCGTCCTGGCTGTGGCTACCGTGCTGAGCCGGCTCGCGCCCCGCGCCGCGTTCCACTCCGGCGCCAGCGTGCAACGCCTCGTCCGCCTTGCGCCAGACGCCATTTTGTCTGCGTGGCTGCTGGCGGCGGCGCTCGTCTCGACGCGGCTGTATCACCAGCTACCGCACATTCTCGACGCCGTGTCCTACACCTTTCAGGCCGGCCAGTTCGATACCGGTCGCCTGGCCCTGCCCGAGCCGCCTCTGGTCAATGCCTTCAAAGGTCCCTTCACCGTCCTGCGGGACGCCAGGCTGTTCTCGCAGTATCCACCTGGCGCGTCGACCGTGTACGCGCTCGGTCAGGCGCTGAGCCTGGAATGGCTCGTTGGGCCACTCACGTGCCTGGCTCTCATCGCCGCCACCGCATGGACTGCCCGTGCGCTGTTCGGACGCTCTACTGGCCTGGTCGTGCTGGCGCTGGCGGCGCTGTCGCCATTCATCTTGTTTCAGGCCGGTTCATTCCTCAGTCACCCGGTTGCCGGCGCCCTGCTGGCCAGTACCCTCGCCGCGTTCGTTCGCGGCGAACAACAACGCAGCGTCCGCTGGTACGCCGTCAGTGGCGTTTTGTTGGGCGCGGGCTTCGTCACCCGCGAAATCGGTGCCGTGCTATTCGCTTTGCCTTTGGGCGCTCGGCTCCTGCAAACACGCCGCGTCAAACCAGCGCTGACGCTGGCCTTGTGCGGCTTGCCGTTCGTGCTGCTGTATCTGGCCTATAACGCCGCGCAGACGGGCAGCCCGACCGTGCTGCCACGTGCGCTGTTCGATCCGTCAGACCGTTTCGGATTTGGCGACGGCATCGGTTTCCACACCCGTCATACGCTCGCCGCCGGCCTGGCCAATACGGACGAGCTGCTGACGCTCCTCCAGTTCGACCTGTTTGGTTGGCCGCCATTGTTTGCCTTGGCACTGCTTGGCGTGCCGTTTCTGTTCGGTCGCGCCCGCGCCTGGGATTGGTTGGCGGCCGGTGGAGTACTGGCGTTTGTCGTCGCCTATATCGGCTACTTCTATCATGGCGTCGCGCTGGGGCCGCGCTACTACTTCGAAACGCTGCCGTGGTTGCTCCTGCTCGCTGGCCGCGGCGCCCAGGTCCTGGCACAGCTGGCCGCGAGTCGGCTGGCAGTTGCAGTGGTCCTGGGCCTACTGAGCCTGAACACGGTCTTGTTGTACGACCCGCTGACCGTGCAACGACGTGCTGACCTGAGCGGCATGCCAGGTGGACGCAAAGTCAATCTGGCTTTCGTTCAGACCGGGTTGCTGGGCCCGCACCTGGACGGGGTGCCGGACGGCTCGCTCGTCCTCACCGCGGACTGGTGGCTGTACAACACCGCGCTGGCGGCGCTGAACTGTCCTCGTCTACCGGACTGCGCAGTCCTGTTTGGTCTGGCGACAAACGCGGAAGACGAGCAGCGCTTGATCGCTCAGTACCCGGGCAGAACCGTGCTGCGCACGCGCACCAACGGCGACCTGGTGGACCTTGTTGGGGTGAGTCCGTAGCTGGGAGTTGGGAGCTGGGAGCTGGGAAACTTGGGCGTTATACGGACGGATGGCACAAGAAGGAGTTTCCCCAGGCAAGAGAAACCCCAGCTCCCAACTCCCAACTCGGCCGCTGTTGCATCTTCCTATAATGCGGCCTCCAGTGCCCGCTGTGTCAGGACCCCCGCCAGGTGCGTCTTGTATTCGGCGCTGCCGCGCAGGTCAGACGTCGGGTCCAGTCGTTGCCCCGCTCGCTTGGCGGCTTCGGCCGGCGAGGCGCCTGATTGCAGCGCCTGCTCCACCCCGTCAGCCCGAATTGGTGTTGTCGCGGCGTTGGTAATGCCTACCCGGTAGCTGCCGTCGTCCAGCTTCTGCGCGCCGACACCGACGATGGCCCAGTCTGACATCCGTCTGCGGAATTTCAGATAGGCGTGCGGTCCGGCGGCCACCGCGAACGCGATTTCGGTCAGCATCTCGTCGGCGGCCAGTGGGGTGCTGAACAGTCCCAGGAAAAAGTCGCGTGCGGCGATCGATCGTTTGTTGGTCGTGATCGTCGCATCGAGCATCAGCGCCAGGGTGCCGTAGTCTCCTGCCGGATCGGCATGTGCCAGGACGCCGCCGATAGTGCCCATCGAGCGGACTTGCGCATCACCGACTTCAGCGGCCATTTCGGCCAACAACGGCAGTGATCGTTTGATCTCGGCCGATTCTTCGAGTTGATAGTGCCGCGCCAGGGCACCGATCCGCAGCGTGCCGTTGTCGCGGCGGATATAGCCCAACTCACGGTCAAGAGCGTTGATATCGACCAGCGTGGCCGGCTGGGCGAGCCGGAGCCGCATCAGCGGCACCAGGCTGTGACCGCCAGCCAGGACTTTGGCATCCTCGCTCTGACCAAGAAGACGTACGGCTTCATCGACCGATGTCGCGCGCTGATAAGCGAATGCAGCCGGGATCATGCCTGTGCTCCCTGTGCAGCGCGGATCTGCTGCCACAGCCGATCCGGACTTGCGGGCATGTCGATGTGCGTGATGCCGAGTGGCTGGAGCGCATCGACGATGGCGTTGATGACCGCGACGCTCGAGGCGATCGTGCCAGCCTCGCCGATGCCTTTGACGCCCAGTTCGTTGGACGGTGATGGCGTGATGGTGCGGCCGAGCACCGGGGTCGGGATTTCATTGGCTGTCGGAACCAGGTAATCCTGGAGCGTGCCGGTCAACAACTGGCCGGTTTCCTCGTCGTAGGAGACTTCCTCGAAGAGCGCCTGGGCGATGCCCTGGGCGATGCCGCCGTGGAGCTGCCCCTCGACGATGAGCGGGTTGATGATCTCACCGCAGTCGTCGACGGCGACGTATTTTTCGAGATTGACGCTGCCGGTGTTGGGGTCGACTTCGACGATACAGATGTGCGTGCCGAAGGGCCAGACAAAATTGGGCGGGTCGAAATACGAGGTCGCCTCCAGCCCGTGATCGACGCCTTCTGGCAGGCTGGCGCCGAATGAGGCGAAGGCGACTTCGGCCATGGTCTTGGCCGTCCCCGGGTTGCCCTTGACATGGAATCGACCCTGGTCGAAGACCACGTCGTCCGGCGCCGCTTCGAGCAGATGGGCGGCAATTTTGTGCGCCTTCGCCACCACTTGTTTGGCGGTCTTGCGCACCGCCATCCCACCGACAGCCAAACTGCGACTGCCATACGTGCCGTAGCCAAATGCCGCACCTTCGGCCGTATCGCCGTGGCGTATCTCAATCGACTCGTAAGGCAGCCCCAAGGTGTCCGCCGCGATTTGCGCGAACGTCGTCTCGTGGCCCTGACCCTGCGCGTGCGTGCCGACGAAGACTTGCGCGGAGCCCGTCGGGTGGATGCGTACTTGAGCCGACTCGATGAGCGCCAGACCACCGGTCGCGCCAACGGTTGCCGCGCTCGGGCCGAAGCCGCAGATCTCGATCCAGCTCGAAATGCCGATACCAAGATAGCGACCCTCCGCGCGGGCCTGCGCCTGACGCTTCCGAAACGCGTCGTACTCGACCAGCTGTACCGCCTGGTCCATCGCGCCCTGGTAGTTGCCCGAGTCGTAGATCAGGCCGAAGTTGTTGGTGAACGGAAACTCGTCCGGCTGGATGAAATTCTTCTGCCGAATCGCGACCGGGTCCATGCCGATCTCGTGCGCCAGTTTGTCGAGGATCCGTTCGATGTTGTGCGTCGCCTCCGGCCGACCCGCGCCACGATAGGGATCGGTTGGCACCCGATTGGTCAACACGCCGACCGTGCGCGCGGCAACGCCGCCCGGCCACTTGTAGGCTCCGCCCGCGAGCAGACAGGCGCACGCCTGGAACGCGCCGAAGGTCCCCACATACGCGCCAGTGTCGAGGTATTGGGTGACTTTGAGCGCCAGCAGCGAGCCGTCGCGCATGGCGGCGATCTCGACGTCGAACAATTGGCCGCGTCCATGCGTCGTCGCCTGAATGCTCTCGCTGCGGGTCTCGATCCAGCGCACAGGCCGTTTCAGCAGCCGCGCCGCGGCGGCCACCAGGTAATCCTCGGGGTACGGGCTGATCTTGCTGCCAAAGCCGCCGCCCACATCCTCCGAGATCACCCGGACTTTCGTCTCGGCCATACCCAGCATGCCAGCGACGAACAACCGAATGAAGTGCGGGTTTTGCGTCCCGAGCCACAACGTCAATTGGCCGTCGTACTCGCTGTATTCGGCCACGACACCGCGTGGCTCCATCGCCGTTGGCGCCAGGCGTTGCTGGACCACGCGCTCTTTGACCACAACCTCGGCCCGCGCGAATGCCTCGCTCACGGTGTCCTCACCCGCATAGGTCAGGTCCCAGGCCCGATTGTCGACCAGGTTGACATGCGCTTTCGGGCTGTTCGGCTCCAGCGCCTTGAACAGATCGGTCACAGCTGGGAGGGGCTCGTAGTCGACCTCGACGGCTTCCGCGGCATCCACGGCGAGCTTGCGATTTTCAGCGAGCACCACGACGACCGGCTCGCCCTGGAACACCACTTCGTCTGCGGCAATGGGGTAGCGATCGGGCACGGTAAGTTTTTCGGCGACGAACGCCGGAGCCACCGGATGCGAGCCTTTCAACACCTCTTTGAAGTCGCTAGCGACCAGGACAGCCACGACGCCGGGCAGCGCGCGGGCGGCGTCGGCGTTGATCCGCCTGATTCGAGCATGCGGGTGCGGGCTGCGCACCAGCGCCATTGTCAGGGCGCCGACAGGCTTCAGGTCTTCGATGTAGCGGCCACCGCCGGTAATAAGCCGCGGGTCTTCGCGGCGCTGGATGCGAGCGCCAATCATCTGGCTGACGGCCATCGCTCAAGCCCCCCGTTCGACAAGCTCGGGCGTGGCCGCCGAACGAGCTGCCATTGCCGCGCTCGCCGATTGCACGGCGCGCACGATGTTGACGTAACCCGTACAGCGACACAGGTTGCCTTCCAGGCCTTTGCGAATCTGCGCTTCCGTTGGGTTCGGTAGTTTCGCCAGAAGCGCCGACGCGGTCATGATGAAGCCTGGCGTGCAATAGCCGCACTGCAGACCGTGCTCATCCCAGAACGCTTTCTGGATGGGGTGCAGCTCACCGTTTTTGGCCATGCCTTCGATCGTGGTGAGTGTCTTGCCATCCGCCTGGACGGCGAAGAGGGTGCACGACTTTACGGGTCGGCCGTCCAGCAACACGGTGCAGGCACCACACTGGCTCGTATCGCATCCGACGTGGGTGCCGGTGAGTCGCAGATCCTCGCGTAGGAAGTAGACCAACAGGTCGCGCGGCTCGACCTCTCGCGTATATGTGGTGCCGTTGACTGCGACACTGACGGGTAGTCTGTCAGCCATAACCCCTCCCTCAGACGATGAGATCGACGGCCGACGCTGGCCGCCCCCAGGCGCTCGCTGAGATGAGACGATAGGGCCGGGCTGAGGGGGTGTCAATCAATACGCCGCACGCTCACTGGCGCCGCGGCGTACAGGTCCTCATAAGCGGTGTGCAGTGCGGGAATCAGGGTCGAACGCGTCGATTGCACGCCCACCCAGCCAAGCTGCCATGACACCGCCAGCAGGGCTGCACTGAGCGGGTCGGGCCCGAAATGCTCGAGGGCCAGATAGACGACGCCTAACGGCAGCGCGGCTGGCAGGCTGCCGAGTACGAACGTGCCCAGCAAGTGCCAGAAGTGGCGCCCACCCAGCTCCCAGGACTTCAGTGCGGCGCTCGTCCCACCCAGATCACCATGGACCGCCAGATAGGGCGCCAGGACCGTCCGCACGTGTTGATGCAAGGCCACCAGAGCAATCAGTGCCACCCAGACAGCGCTCGGCAGCAGCGCCCCGAGCGGGCTGCGCTCCCAGAGCAGGACGAGTGTCCCCACAGGGACCCAGAACAGCACCGTCGTGTGGACGTTCGTCCAGATGTAGCGCGGAACCCATGGCACGCCACGCCGCGTCGCCTCGAGAACGCTCAGACGCTCGCCGCTGCGTCCAGCGTCGACAGCATGCATCAGGACGACTGGCGCCACGACCATGGTGATGATCGGCAGCAGCGAGGCAAGCGGCTGATACCAGGCCGTGTTGTGCGGACCGTCGCTCCACAGCACCATCCACGCCGCCACGAGCGGCGGCAACGAATACAGCAGCACGAGCTTGATATACAGATCGGGTTGTTGGCGGGTGATGTCGAACCCACGCCGCAGATTCCACCAGCCTGCAATCCAGGCATGGTCGACTCTGGTCACTGAGCTCACACACTGATGTTAGTGGGAGCGCCTGCTGACTCGCCGCCTACAATTTCCTGCATCGTGGCCCCTGCGCTGCTCATGTCTGAGCGAGCCCAATATCCTGAGGATCCGTTTGCTCTCCTCGAGCGCGGGACCATCGAAGGGATTGAGCTGATTCCCTGGGGCTCGAATTACACATTCGCTGCCCTCTTGCGCGGTGAGGACGAGTCGTGCTGCTACGGCGTCTACAAACCGCGGCGAGGTGAAGTACCGCTACGCGACTTCCCGTCTGGCACGCTCTACAAGCGTGAAGTCGCCGCCTACGTGTTCGCCACGAAATTGGGCTGGGACCTCATTCCACCGACCATCGTGCGTGAAGAGGCGCCGCACGGAGTCGGCAGCCTACAGCTGTACGTCGAGCCGCATGCCGGCGCCGCGGCGCAGTATGACCACTTGCGCGAATCGCACCGCGCCGACTTACAGCGCATGGCCGTCTTCGATCTGCTGACCAATAACGCCGATCGCAAAGGCGGACATTGCCTCCTCGACATCCGTGGCCACCTGTGGGGTATCGATCACGGCTTGACGTTCCACCATGTGCCCAAACTACGTACGGTCATCTGGGACTTCTGCGGTGACCGGATTCCGGCGGATCTGGTCGCACATCTGGCAACAGTCCACGCCGATGCGGAGCAGATGGCCGCCATCGACACGGCGCTACGACCATTTCTCTCAGGTCACGAGCTGGAAG
>DASYKL010000398.1:0-3180 GCA_035995405.1 Chloroflexota bacterium | reverse complement strand
GATCCGGCTGGCTCGCCGCCGCTGGGTTCGGGTGGTAACTGGGGTCTTGAAGCGTCCCGTTTTCCGCAGTCGTGGAACCTGCTGCAGGCGATTCGCGCCAAGAACGCGACGGTGACGACTGGTGTTGTGGACGCCGGCTTTCAGGCGCATGCCGACCTCGAATTTACCTACCCCAGCTTGTGTCGAGCGAAAGGTGTGCCGCTGTTCGAGAAGTGCAGCGCTACGCCGGCCGACGATCACGGTAACCACGTTCTGGGCATCATCGGCGCCAAGTTCGACAATGTGGCGGTCGCGCCGCGGACTCTCGGTGTCAGTGGCGGCAACCCTGTGGCTCGCATGGTCGGCGCCAGCGCGAACTTCAGCCAGCTGGGCACCGTCGCCGGCCTATTCTCCGACTATGTTGATGTCGTGGACATGATGGTTAGCCAGGGCGAAAGCGGCGCGCTCCCCAATTTGCGAGTCATCAATCTGAGCTATGGCCCGGAGCGGCCCAATCCGATGCAGGCGGACGCGAGCGGTCGAACCTGGTGGACCTTTCATCCATTCCCCAACTGCGGACCAGGCCAGAACGACGATGGCGACCCGGGGTCCAACCAGTGGTGCACGCCTGATACGTTTGACCCGTTCCTCCAAACGGTCGAGCGGCAGGGCAAAGTGGCGTTGAAGGTGGCCGAGCACGCCGCCCGCGCCCGGGTGCTCATCATCCAGGCCGCCGAAGAGCAAAGCCACCTGTGGATTCCACCTGGCGCAACCACTCCGCTCATTCTGCGCAGCTCGAATGTGATGGACTTCGGCTGGGCCTCCAACCACTGGACATCGGCACTTACCAATCCGATCGTCATGGTGCTGGCAATGGGCACCTCACCCGGTATGCCACTGGTCAGCACGCCTGCCTCGTGGGCGGCCCAGAGCACCACCCGAGCCGCCTTCTCCGACATGCCAGGACCCGGCGAACAGAATTACCTGTTTGCTCCTGGCGTCAATATCTGGAGCACCGCCAGCACCGCCACGCCGCGTGACTGCGCCGTCGCCACAACGCCTCCGACGGGGATCCCCTGGACCCAGACGATCTCCGGCAACGCGTATTGCGCCATGAGCGGCACGTCCATGGCCACACCGCACGTCACGGCGCTGGTTGGTTTACTTTTCGCTTACAACCCGGACCTGTCCATACAGGCAGTCGAGAACGCGGTCTTCAACTGGGCACGCCCGGATATCACGCCAGCACGGCTCGACGCCTTCGCCGCACTCCTGTCCCTCCCTGGCGCGGCGAAGGACCTCGTCGACGTGAGTGATGGCACACATGACGGCAACCAGCGGAGGGTCTTGAATGCAGGTGGAGCTCAAACTGAAGTCGCGGCCGATCCAACGGGCGCGCGCACCCATCCAGACGGCAAAATCGATATGGCCGACTTTCGCCGCTTTCGCGACGCCTGGCTACAGGGCTGCGACACGGGCTCCACGCGTGACTCGCTCTGCCCGCCAGCGGGCACGGTCAGGCTCAACGGCACAGATGTCAGTCGCACCGGCCACCTCAAACGCGACCTGAACTTCGACGGCTGTGTCTACCGCGTCGAAGGTGGCCTGACCGATCCTGACGCATGCGGTACCCCCGAAGACGTGTACGCGCGATTCGATTTCAACGGTGACGGCCACGTGTCGCTCGACCACATGGAGTTGATGCCCTTGCGCGCGGATGGCACACCGGCCGCGACGCGCGCAGACGGCACGTTGATGAACGATCTGAACGTCCTGCAGAACCAGTTCGACAAAGATCCCGCACAGACGGAGACGTGGCGGGCAGCTGATCTCACCCGACTGATGGTGTCTGGCGACCTGGAGATCCACGCCGATCCGTTCTTTGCTGGCGGCGCCGCGACCGTCGATATCAGCGTGCGTAATCCCGATTCGGGGGAGTCGTTCGCCACGCGCAGTATGCGCCAGACCGACGGTTCGATTGTCATCACGGTTCCTGTCACGGCCTCACCGACCAGCACCTTCGAGGTCCGCGGCTCCGCGATTGTGGGTGGCAACACCGTCGAGTCGCAGATCGAAATCGTCAGCCTGCATCCAGGCGACGATGTGCGGCTGGATCTCGGTCCACCAGCACCGTTGACGATTACGTACGTGTGGCAGCAAACCGTTATCAGTGGCAGCTTGCCACCTCTGTACACGCGGGCGCCATACTTCAATGCGCTGCCGCCGGCCGGCGGAACGGGCTCGGCGCCGGACTGCACAAACGTCCCAGGCAGCACGGACAGCCCGACTCTGCCGGGCTGGCATTGCACCGCGATCGGCGGTTTCTCACCAGCCGGCGCCGTCCTGCGCCGCGGGGGGACGCTGTCTAGCACGGGCGGCGCACCGTTCCAGTTGACGGAGAGTGCTAGCGGCAGCAGCACGTATTCAATCGATTGGGGCCTGTCCATTGCGCAGACACCGAGCGTGCACTATTACGTGACATCGCTGTGCGAGCTGCTGTCATTCGTCAGCCCTGACCCGAACCCGGTGGCGCCGTTGCTGTGTCACCCGGGCTCAGATGACGTCCAGGTCCGTGTCGCCGCCGCGAACACCGGCGCTGCCGGTACGGCCGCTACCTACACCAACTACGTCGTCCCCCAGGTCACCGCAGCGGACCAGCCGGATGGCGTCCACGTCCAAGGTCTGCGCGCAGTCGGCGAGTTGGCGTACCAGCACTCCTACGCGCTCAACACCCGCTACCCGACATTCGACGTCACCACCAATTGCGACATCGATGCACAGGCGTGTACGCAAGGCACCAGTGTCACCACGTGTCAGCCTGGCGAAACCACCTGCCAGCCGGGGGACTACGTCGACACGTTTGCCAGACGCGTCGTCAGCGCCAGGCCATTTACGGGTCGACCGGGACTCGATCCGAACGAGCAGCTGGAGGTGTTTTCCGCGATTCCGCCTGACCTGCTGTTGGCGCCGCGCGGCGACGGATCGGCGCTGCAATTCGCGGCCGACGTCACCAAACCGCTGGATTTTCCGCGGCTCGCCAACGGCAGCCTGTCGCCGTACAGCTATTGTCAGGTGGTACCGCGCACGGTCGATCTATCGGGCGGCTATCACGAACCGTTCGTGAATGGCAGTCGGACGACTCCATCAGGTCAGACGGCACTCGTCGCTGACCTCGCCGGTGACCGGGTGGTCGGGGCGAGC
>DASYKL010000397.1:0-9996 GCA_035995405.1 Chloroflexota bacterium | reverse complement strand
GAGGGCTACTTCGCCCAGCAGGCAGTGCGCATCTTGCACGGGCAGGTGCCGTACCGCGACTTCGCGACGTTCTACACGCCTGGGCTGGCGTACCTCCATGCGGCGCTGTTTGGGCTGGTCGGAACGTCATCGTTGGTCGCGCTGCGCGGCCTGGCGCTGCTGGCCCGCGCGGCGCTGGCGTTTTTGCTGTTTGCCCTGGCCAGGCCGCTGGTCCGTCAGCCGCTGTGGGCCGCGCTGCCAGGCGTGTTCTTGCTGCTGGCGTTCGACGACGCCCCGGTGCGCTGGGAGCCGCACCCGGGCTGGCTGAGCACCGTCTTCGCCGTGCTGGCGACCTACTGCCTGACCCGGCGCCAACCCCTGGCCGCCGGCCTGGCCGCCGGCCTGAGCTACGCCTTCAAGCAAAACACGGGCCTGGTCATCCTGGCGGCCATCATCCTTTGCCTACTCCTTGAGCGAACCGCCTCTCGACGCGCCGTCGCCTGGACGCTCGTTGGCTTTGGCGCGGCCACGCTGGTGTGGCTCGTGCCGCTCGTGGTCACCCTACGCGGCGACGTCTCGGCCCTGGGCGTCCTCGTCGGCGCGGTCAATCAGGCCGGGCTGTTCTCGCCGCCCGAGAGCGGCATGCTCATCCCCGTGACGTGTCTGGCAGGCGGCCTCTGGCTATGGAAACGTGAGCCAGACGTGCGTTGGCTCACGCTAGCAGGGGCGGCGCTGCTGCTGACGCAGTACCCGCGCATGGACAACCTGCACCTCGTCTGGTCAGCCCCCCTGCTGCTTGTCGTCGGTGCAATTGCACTGGACCGCCTGCCCTCAGGGGTAGCGCTCGCAGCCACAGCGGTGGCCGTGGCGCTGGTCTGGGCGACGCCCGCCGAACGTCTGGCGTACCTGGCCGAGCCGCGCGCGCCAGTGGCCGACGTCGAAGCGCCCGCGCAGACTGCCGCCGACATCACAGCCATCACAGACGAAGTGCGCCGCGTGACCGCGCCCGGCGAGCACATTTTTGTGTACCCCACCTCGCCGCTGCTGTACGTCCTGGCCGATCGGCCGAACCCGACGCCCTTTGACCATCTCAACCCAGGGGCGGCCAGCCCGGCCCAGATTGAGCAGGTGATCGCCGATATCGCTCGGGCCAACGTTCGCCTCGTCGTGGTCTCGGACTTCTGGCGCACCGTCTGGGGCGACCCCGGTCCGAACGCGCCACTCGAAACCTATCTCGCCAGCCACTACAACGAAAGCGCGCGCTACGGAGCCTACCGGTTGCTGGTCAGGCCAGCCTATAATGCGCCCTTAGCACGTATGTTCGGCGGAATGGCGGATGCGGGCGCTCGGTATTGACCCCGGCCTGGTCCGCAGCGGTTGGGCCATCGTCGAACCGCTCGGCGGACGCTCCGTCGTGCTCGCCCACGGCGTCATCGCTCCGCCCACCGATGCCTCACTGCCAGCCCGCCTGGCCGACGGCGCCGCCAAACTGCGCGCCGTGGTAGCCGAGTTTCACCCGACCTTCGTCGCCCTCGAAGAGGTCTTCACCGCGCCGCAGCATCCGCGCAGTGCCCTGTTGATGGCCCACATGCGAGGCGTGATCTGCCTGGTGCTCGAAGAGGCCGGCATCCCAATCCTGCCGCTGACCGCCACAACGGTCAAACAGCGGCTGACCAGCAGCGGTCACGCCTCCAAAGAACAGGTGCAGAAGATGGTCATGCGCCTCACGGGCATGTCATCTTCGGCGGGTATGAAACTCGACGAAACCGATGCCGTCGCGCTGGCGCTCGCCGGCTTGAGCCAGACGGTCCTCGGTGACCAGTTTCCGATCGTCAGCACCCGATCAGGCGGGGCGGCTGCGATTCGCGAACGAGTGAACGAGCTGTTGCGCTCGTCTGCTGACCCAAAACGGCGGCGCACCACCCAGCCGCCAGCACCCGACCCCCATGTATAGCTATCTGCGGGGCACCTACAAAGGCCACGCGCCGAACAACTTCGAGGCCATCCTGGTCGAAGTCGGCGGGATTGGCTACGAGATGATCGTGCCGCCGATCGTTGAGCAAGACCTGAGCACCAGCTTTCAGGAAGACGACCAGATTCTGGTCTGGGTCAGTGCCCAGACCGGGCGCGATCAGCCGTGGCCCGTCCTGTTCGGCTTTCTCACCGCGCGGCAAAAGGCCTTCTGGGAGCTCCTGATCACCGTGCCGCGGGTGGGCGGCAAACTCGCCGCGCGATCGATGGTCGTGCCGATCGAGAGTTTTGCCGAAGCCATTCAGGATGGCAACCGAGCGTTTCTGGATGGCTTGCCAGGCATCACTCTCGACGGCGCCGACAAGATCATTGCCAGTCTGCGGAAAAAGGCTGGCCCATTCATCGAGCCGATCGGCCGCGAACGAGGCGCTCAGCCGGTGGGGCGGCGCAGCGAGGCTGACGAGATGCGCGAGGATGCGGTCGCGCTGCTGGTGGTTATGGGCATCAAACGGCCCGATGCGCAACGTGGCGTGGACCAGCTGCTCTCGACGCGCGAGGACATCACCAGCATCCAGGACATCGTGACGGAGTACCTGCGCGGGCAGTCGGGACGCACCCAACGGCCCGGATAGCCTAGGCCATGATGGAACGGCTTGTGGGCGGCGCTGCGTCGGGCGACGATGAGGAGCGGCTGCAGAGCGCGCTGCGACCGCGCGACCTCGACGAGTTCATCGGCCAGGACCTGCAGCGCAAACGGTTGTCGATTGCTCTCCAGGCAGCTCGACAGCGCCGCGAGGCACTCGACCACCTGTTGCTGAGCGGACCGCCAGGTCTGGGCAAAACGACGCTCGCGCACATCGTCGCCATCGAGATGGGCGGCAAGCTGATCACCACGTCGGGGCCAGCCCTCGAACGCGCGGCCGACCTGATGGGCATGCTCACGCGGCTGGACGAAGGCGATGTGTTCTTCATCGACGAGATCCATCGCTTGCCACGAGTGATCGAGGAATACATCTACCCAGCGATGGAGGACTTCACTGTCGATTTCGTGATCGACAAAGGTCCGTTTGCCCAGGCGGTCGCGATTCCCGTCAAACGCTTCACGCTCGTCGGTGCCACGACGCGCAAAGGATTGCTGTCCGCGCCCCTCCGAGAGCGGTTCGGACTGAACTTCGAGCTCGACTTTTATGCCGTCCCGGATCTGACCCTGATCGTCCGCCGCTCGGCCGGACTCCTGGGTGTCGATCTGGCGGCAGCTGCAGCCGAAGAGATTGCCCGCCGTTCGCGCGGGACGCCACGTATCGCCAATCGGCTGCTGCGACGCGTCCGCGATTTTGCCCAGGTAGCGGGCAGCGAACACGTCGGCACCAATCTGACGAACGAGGCGCTAACGCTGGAAGGGGTCGACGAGCTGGGCCTGGATGAGCTCGATCGGCGCTATCTGAAAACCTTGATCGGGCACTGGGCAGGCAAACCCGCTGGGTTGTCGGCGATGGCTGCGGCGATGCAGCAGGAAATGGACACGCTCGAAGACGTGATCGAGCCGTACCTGTTGTACGAAGGGTTCTTATTGCGCACGTCGATCGGCCGCCAGGCGACGCCGAAGGCGTATGCGCACCTGAAGCTCAGGCCACCGGGCCGAAAGTCGGCCCAGCAACCGCTGCCACTAGAAGCGGACGAGCCGCTCTAGCAGCGTTCGTGGGTTGGCTACTTGCCAGCCCCAATCTTGAAGATCTTCGTTCCGCACACAGGGCAAGCGCCCTCGGTCGCGGGTCGACCGTTCTTCATCGTGATCTGTTTCGAGTTCTTGATCTCGCGCTGGGCCTTGCACTTCATGCAGTAGCCAGTAGCCACGGTTGACTCCTAGTGGTCGAAAAGTCGGCCCGAGACAACAGCGGACGGGAGAAGGGCCGCATCACGAGAGAATAGGCGCTCAATCTCAGAGCTGCAACACGAAGACCCACGAAAGGCCAACGAAACGCCGTTCTCGGGTAGGCTTCCGGCATATGGGTATCGAACGCACCCTGGTCATTGTGAAACCTGACGGCGTGCAGCGCGGGCTTGTTGGGCCCATCCTGACCCGACTCGAGGCACGCGGTCTGAAGCTCGTCGGATTGAAGCTGGTGCAGGTCTCGCCAGACCTCGCGGCACGGCACTACGCGGAGCACGAGGGCAAAGGCTTCTACGCGGGCCTGCTCGGCTATATCACCAGCGCACCCGTCGTGGTGGCCTGCGTGGAGGGCACCAGCGCCGTCCAGATGGTCCGCAACAGCGTTGGCGCGACCAACCCGCTGAACGCCGCACCAGGCACGATTCGCGGTGACCTGGCACTCGACATCGGTCGTAATCTGATTCATGCCTCCGACGCGCCAGAGACAGCCGAGCGCGAGCTGACGCTGTGGTTCAAGCCCGAGGAGCTGGTCAGCTACAAGCGCGACACCGATCGGTGGATTCTCGAGAACGCCTAGGCCTGCTGACCTACTGCAGGAGGAGCTCGAAGTTGACCCGCTCGCGGCGGCCGGTGAGGCGGTCCAGCATGCGGTGCGCGACATCGAGCGCCGCCTCACCCAGCCACAGCGTTACCAATGAGCCGATCAGGATGCCCGCGCACATCCCCAGGCTCACACCTGCGCCAAAAACCTGCGGTCGTCCAATGCCATCCCCGTCCGCCATGCCTGCCTCGATTCCCTTGCTGATCGTCCTTGATCGCTTCTCTGCGTGTCTCTGAGAAAAGAATCGGCGCTACGTTCGACTTACTGCAGTCGTACGACCGGGGTCGCCGCGGCCCAGAGTTGTTCGAGGTTATAGAAGGTCCGCTCGGTCGGCGAGAACACGTGCACGATCACGTCGCCATAATCGAGCAAGACCCAGCCAGAGTCAGGCTTGCCTTCCATATGCAGCGGCTTGCGGCCGAACTCCTCGAGCAGGTTCTGGCTCAGGTCCTTGAAGATCGCCGATGCCTGCCGCTCGCTACCGACCGTGCAGATCACAAAGTAGTCGGCGATCAACGACACGCCCCGGATGTCGAGCAGCACAATATCGCTGGCCTGCTTATCAGAGGCCAGATCGGTAATCCGACGAGCCAGACTCAGTGCTTCGGCGCTGTCGGGCGTGGCGGGGAGGGCCTCACCCGGCGCACGCTGCGGTTCGGACGGCTCGAAGCGTTCCTCGGCTTCGACTGCACCTTCTTCAGGTGAAGTGTCACGTCCGGCAAAGTTGCGCGCGGCCTTGGCTGCCAGGTGGTTTGATGCTCCTGCGATCTAGCTGAACTGCTGTTGGGGGCGACTATAGCACGGGGTATGCCGCATCACTCGGCATCAAATTCGTAAACAGTTCCCACAGCCTGATGCCCCGCCTGCTCGAAGGCCAGGCGCGCTGTCGCGGCATCCAGGAACGCGGCGCCGACCGACTTGTAGACGGTCACCTCGTCAGGCGAGCGTCGGCCCGGTGCCTCGCCGAGCAATACTTCGCCCACTTCGCCGACGACGCGGTCGAGCGCAAATAGCCCCTCGCCGATGGCCAGGAGCAGGTCGCCCGACTCGCTCAGCGCGCCAGCGCGCGTGTCGGCATACACCCGCGCTCGGTTGACCAGAGCGCCTGGAAGCTCGCGGGTGGTTGGCGTGAAGGCGCCAACGGCGTTGATGTGCGCGCCATCTCTGACCGCCTCAGCCACCACCACCGGCGTCGGAGAGGTCGTGCAGACCGCCACGATGTCAGCCGCCGACGCCTGTTCAGGTGTCGCCACGTCGGCTCGCAGGCCCGTCGCCTCGGCCACCCATGCGGTGAATGCAGCGGCCTTGTCCACCGACGTCGCCACCACAAGGACGCGGGTTACTGGGCGAACCCGCCGAATCATTTCAACGTGGAATGTGGCCTGGACACCCGTGCCGAAGACGCCCAGAGTGGCAGCGTCACCTCGAGCCAGCTCGCGCGTGGCGACGGCCGAGCCAGCCGCGGTCCGCAGCGCCGTCAGGTAGCCGCCATCCATGATCGCCAATGGCATCCCCGTGTCGTACTCACTGAGCACATAGATGGAGTTGACGGTCGGCAGGCCTCGCGCGGCGTTGCCGCGAAAGACCGACACGATCTTGGCCCCCAGCGCGGGCGGCTTGGCCACGGCGCTCGGCATGGTCAGCAACACGCCGCCACCGCCAGGTGGCTCAACACCGACGCGCAGCGGCGTTTCCGTCTGACCACCGCTGTACGCCGCGAAGGCCGCGGCGACCGCCTCGATAACCTCGCCAAACTTCAGCAGCTGGCGAAGGTCGGCGCGGCTGAGCAGGAGAGCTATCGACGCCCTCCGAACAGCTCGGCATCGACGCGGCGGATCGGATACATGCGCACCGAGTCGCGCAACCGCCGCAGCAGCGTCGCCGAGACGGGCACGGCGCCACTGCGCTCGCGCAGCATTTCGACGAGCGCGCCGTCGGTTAGACCACCGTGGTCAGCCGCGACGACACAGCGGAAGATCGTCTCGGCGAGCGGCAGGCGACCGGTCGGCAGGAAGCCTTCTTGCTTGCTGCAATGGGTGTACAGGCGTTCGGCGAGCGCCGCACCTGGCACATCGTGGTTGTCCACCAGCTCCTGGCAGGCGGCGCACAATCGGCTGCGCAGCAGCAGGCGGGCGTTGGCTTTCTCGAGCTTGATCGGGTCGAGCCAGTAGCCATCGGGCAAGGCCGGGCTGATGTCCTGGATGCGGTCGGTGGGCAGCCAGCCATCTGGGATCCAGCCGTCGAGCGGCGGCCGCTCCGGCACGATCCACTGCTCGGTCGGCACATCGCTGATCGGCTCCGGGGAAGGCAGCTCGAGGCCGTTCTGGGGCAGTAAGCGCAACAGCGGACCGCTGTCGACGGGGTGCGGTCGCACCGTGCGCTCGTCGAGCAGATCCGTCAATGCGGTGTGGTTCGGCGTTTCGGGCAAAGTCTTTGTGGTGGTCGCTCGCTGGGCACCTGAAACGCCATCGAGAAGCTCCTCGATGGACACTTCGAGAGCATCGGCCAGAGCCCGCACGCGATTGGCCGGAACGAGGCGCTTGCCCTGTTCCCACAGGCTGGGGATGCTGGGGTCGAGCCGCATCCGTCGAGCGACCTCACTCTGCTTCAAGCCCTGGCGGGCGCGCAGGTCACGCATTCGCGTCGAAAGATCGAGCGAGGCGGTCGGTAGCGCGATATCGCCGTCTTCAAGGTTCGTGATCTGGTCGATCATCTCAGTGTGACTCCTCAAGTCTGTCGGCAGGGTGTAGGGGCAAACCGGGCGATTGCTCGTCGCGGGCACGGGCAGACGCGGCGGTCAGCGAGACACGGTCCCAGTACAGGGCGACCCTCCAGATAGCAGCCAGGTGCACCAGCTCACGCTGGCGAGCGTGCAGCATCAGCCAATCGAGCTGCACCGGGTGCTGTGAGGCGAGGCCTGCGGGGTCGGTCGCGAGTGCGGATGGTAGCGGACGCGCCCAGATTTCGTCCGGCGCGGCTTCGAGTCGTTGGAAGAGCTCGAAACGTGTTTCTCCCAGACCGCGGACGATCGCTTCAGCCGATTCGACGGCCGCCGCGGCGTCCCATGTTGCTTCTGCTTGTTCGAGCTCCGCTGTGGACGGGAGCTCGGCAGCGTCAACCTCACCCAGCGCGTGACGGACCGTGGGTAGGGTCATGCGTGTTTCGCGAAGCGCCAGAAAACGTGCGTGGCGTAGTGCTGGCCAGTCGCCCAGCCGCGTTGGCGGGACTTCTGCCCACCGCTCGCGGGGCAGCGAGCACAGCGCCCAGGCCACCTCGCGCGCGCCTTCGGCCAACCATGTCAGGATGCGTGCACGCGTGCCACTCAGGCTTGCAGCACCGGTGCAGAGGTCGCTCACCCCTTTGGCCTCGACACTCCGACCGAGGATAGGCGCGCCCGTCACCGGATTCAAGCGCTCCGGCCCAAGATGTTGTGGTCCTGCGGCGTCTGGAAACGACATATTGTGCTTCCTCAAGCCTACAGCACAACCGGTAGTGGTAGCTGCCTCACAGCCTGCACACTCCCGTAGAGTTCGGGCGCTCAGCCTTGATCGACCCGTTGGAAGCCGAACCCGCGCTCCCGCAGCGCATGGATCAGTGGTGCTAGCGCGATCGAGTCCTGTGAGGCGTGGCCGACGTGAAAGACGTAGATGCCGCCACTCGCCGCCAGCTTGAGACAGCGCGCCACGATGTCCGTGGCCGACGCACCCCGCCAACCCAGAGAGTCGACAGTCCAGCCGACTTTGTGGCTGTAGCCAGCCGGTAGGACGTCGGCCGCGACCTGGGCGTCGTCGTCGCCGTAGGGCAGGCGGTAGTAGGGCTTCAGGGAATGCCCGACGAGCGGAGCAATGATCGCATCGGCGTCGTCCAGCTCCTGTCGACGTTTGGCGGGGGAGAGGCCACCGAGCTTGTCGGAGACGCCCGTGAAGGAGTGGTGGTCCAGAGTGTGGTTGATGACGAGATGGCCGTCGGCGGCCATGCGTTTGACCAGGTCAGGGTTGGCCTTGGCCCACACACCCGTGATGCCGAAAGACGCGACGAGGTGCTCCTCGGCGAGCGTATCGAGGATGTCCTGGGCGTACCCCCGATCGGCCCCCGCGTCAAACGTCAGCGCAAGCATCCCCGCTGTAGCTGTAGCCACACTTGTAGCCGTAGCTATAGCTGTAGCCCCTGCGGTGCCGGCGGAGCTCCGCGTCGGCGCGGCGACAGCGCGCGAGCCCGCGGACGTGGCAGCGGCCGTGGCGATGGCGGTCGCCGCTGTGGCCGTCGCCCGCGCGGCGGCGGCTGTTGACGTGGCGTTCGGCTTGACCACAACCGGCACGGCCGTGGGCTTCGGCGCGGCGGGCCTGGCTACCGCAACCGTCGGTTCGGCAGCTGGCTGTGGCGTGGCAGCCGGGCGTGGGGTGCTCGGCGGTGTGGCCGTTCCGTGGATCTCGGTCAGCGTAGGCTCCGCGGCGCCTGCACCACGCCTGAGCTGCCCTTCGCGCGCAAAGACCACGCCCGCGCCTATGAGCACCAGCGCCCCCACCAGCAGCCATGGCGACCCACCGCCACCACTGCCTTTCCGCGCCCCGCCGCGACTACTCGCTGCGCCGCGCGCTGGTGTACGGCGACCACCTGCCACGCTGGCCGAGTATAGATCCGGCTCCAGCCCTATCCCGACGTCGAGGTGCTACAAACGGTTCACACTGCGGCAATGCGGCGCCACTTCACCATCGGAAACAGGCTCTGCCACGTAGCGCACCTGACCACGCGATGTTGTGATCAAGATGACTTCGGAGCCGTGCTCGGCGCAGCGGACCCGCGGCGGGGCGGGAATCTCGACCCGCAACTTACAGCCACATGCAAACCGCGCCAATAACGCCATCGGCCGATCAGCATAGCAACGCCGCCACCCGCCGCCGTGTGGCCAGCGCGGCTAGCGTCATCGCCCTGGGCAACATCCTGAGCCGCGGCCTGGGCCTGGTGCGGGATGTCGTCATCGCTTCGACCTTCGGCGCCACAGGCGGCACTGACGCCTACGTCTTCGCCCGCACCATCCCGACCATTCTGTACGACCTGCTGGTCGGCACAGTCAGCACAGCGGCCTTTGTGCCAGTCTTCGTTCAGCACGCCAAAGACGAGCGTCAGCTCTGGCGGCTGGTCGGCGCCATCTTCAGCCTGGCTGGCCTGGCGTTCGTCACGCTGGCCGTCGTCCTGGCTGTCTTCGCGGAGCCAATCGTCGCCGTCGTCGGCAATTTTCCGAGTCCCGAGCAGCGTCAGCTGGCGACAACGCTGCTGCGCATCGCGCTTGTGTCGGTGGTGTTCCAGGGGCTTGCAGGCGTGTTGACCAGCGCGCTGTATGCCCAGAACCGCTTCGTCCTGCCAGCGTTCGCGAGTGCGATCTATAACGTCGGCATCATCCTCGGCGTCGTGCTGCTGGCACGACCCCTCGGCGAGACGGCACTCGGCGTTGGCCTGGTACTCGGCGCGCTCGCCCAATTCCTGTTGCAAGCCAGCGGGCTGCGGCGATTCTGGGTGGCCTACCGACCCCGCATCGACCTGCAGGACCCCAGCG